>NZ_MAOS01000093.1:0-2641 GCF_001721285.1 Pandoraea sp. ISTKB | reverse complement strand
AACTTCGTAGCAACCTCCACCCAATTAGCGCCCTCACAGCGATCAACGTACTCGTGGATAAAGCGCTCAATCTCATGAAAATCATACTCGTGAACAATCAGCATGTGACGCCCCCAGGTCGGCTGCCAAGTGTTTTTTAACAACCAGCCGGGTGAGCATACGAGTAGTTCAAAATCGTCCGCGGTTGCGGTACCCTCGCGCCCGATTCGCATGCGAAGAGTCAAAAAGAATGATTTTGGGTCGTCCGGACGAAACGATTCCAGATAAAATTCATCATTCGAAATACTTTTTATTTCCGCTCGCATAGCGCCCTAATCCCAATTAGTCACGTTAAGGTGACCATTTCAAATATTAATTTCTCCATTTTTCACATCGACAAAATAACTCTCAAAATTCGCTTACTCCCCTACCGTCCTCCATGGAAAATCTTTGACAGAGGGAAATCGGCAAGAATGCTTGTGCGCACCCATAGCCATTAGAACTCCGATCGACGCCAGGCTTCTTGGCACGAATAGTCGCTCATAAACCACCAAAATCACCCTCTAGAAATCTGCTTGATAAATAGAGAATTCCCCATAAAGCTAGTCGTATCAACTGTGCCGGGGCGACGAACCGCGCAGTTCATCGGGAGATCGAACAGCAGACAATCGTCGAGATTTATGCTGTGCCACTCGGCCCCTTGGAAAAATTCAACTTCCTCTCGAGTAGATTTGAATCTAAATGCATCGCATCTATCTTCAGCATTTAGTATTGAAAATATCGGCGACACAAAAAAGCAAAAAGCCCCTTGAGATCTAAAAGATTTTGCAAGATTAATTGCATCCTCATCAAATATCGCCTTATCATCAATATCAAAAATACTCCAGCCTCGGCGAGCAATCTCAGGTTTATTTATAGAACCATCAAGAAGAATAATTGATTTCACCTCCAATAGATCCTTCCCACTTAAACTCACAACCCTTTCACTTCGATCCATATCGAATCTCCCTTGTTGTGCGTCCACTTGAATTCTGGAATTCAATGGTGGTTCGACCATCTTTACTCGGACGTAGAATCACTGTTTCCCCACCATCAAGCGATCCCATTTTAAGATCCCCCCGCCCAGTTGCAACAGTCTTCACATCATTAGGTCTAAGAGCAAGAAAATCCGATAAGGCAGTTGCATCATTCCCTTTTTTAACGGATTCAATTACCGTGCCTCTGGACGTAACGTTTTCAACGGACGTACGCCCTCCAAATACCTCGTCATATCGATTTGAGCCGCCACTTCCGGACGGTGGTTCGTCACCGCCCCGCTGACTCAAGATCACATTATCTGGAACATATCCTGGTGTCCCAATACTCCCGACCAACTCCGTGCCGCCACCACTCCGAGCAAGTATTGCACCTGTACTCGTGGGAGGTTGCCTACCCCCGGTTGCTCCAGCAACGGCCGTTATGCCATTTACAGTCCCCTGAAGAAAAAGATCCGTCGGAGACTCCAACATCTTCGCCCGTGCACCCGCCTTCATCAATGCCTGAAACTGCTCTCTTCCGAACTGAGTTATCGGATTGCCCGGCGCTGCCGGCATGAGCGCATAAATCAGCCCCACGATGCTACTTACCAACCCACCCTTTACGGTATCGGCGATATGCTCTGAGCTTCCTGCCTCGTTATTTAGCGCTTGGTTTTGCGCCCAGAACGCCCCGGCATTCGCATCTGCCCCGGCTGCTCCAGACAACCCTGCACCCATCAAGCTCGAAAGCATGGAAAGTGCGGAGAGTTGGCCCGCGTTGAGTGGCGCCCCGCTCGGATCGATTCCTTTGATGAAGTCCGGAGTGAATGCCGCGCTTGCCGCTGCGCCGATGGCTCCACCAGCGCAACCATTTCCCGACGCGGCGCTTCCCGCGCAACCCAGCACGGCGTGTGAAGCAATGGAAAGGATGTCCTTGCTTATTCCGTCACCAAATAGGCCACCAGCTTTCGCTTCGCCGATCTGGAACGCCAACGCTGCGCCAATGTTGCTGATACCGCTCGTTTGCAACGCATCCAGAAAACTTCCGCCTTGAATCGTTGACTGCACACCCGCTTGAATCACAGATTGACCTGCGATTGCGAGGCCTTGCGTGATTGAGAATCCTGTGGATGCCGTACCAGCCTGGCTCGCCGCTCCTTCCACGAAAGTTGGCTTCACGCCAGCGAGACTGCTCAGGCTATCGGACGACACCTTGCCCGTGACGCCCAAGCTCATTCCACTATCGTCGATCTTGAGCGTAATCCCGTTCAGCAACCCCGCCGTGATCGCCGCCGATAACCCTGACTTCATGACCGAGCCGAAGTCCAGCGAACCGTTGTACATCACCTGCGTGAATGCGGAACTCGTCATGGCCGTCAGCGCCGCGCTGACCATGACATTGCCCAGCCCGCCCGCTGCAAATGTCGCGGCAACCGAACCAAGTTGCGCCGCGACCATTCCGGCCATCAGCGGCGCAAGCGCACCAGCCATCATGGCCGACGCCATGATCATTCCAACCTGCTGAATCCCGAAGCTGCCGCCCTGCTTCACGAAATCCGTGTGCAGATCGTTTTGCAGCGTCTGCTGGATGAAGTTGTCGCCCAGTTGTGCGGCGACGCCCGCGATGAACGCTTGCGTTGCAGCTT
>NZ_MAOS01000092.1:0-2743 GCF_001721285.1 Pandoraea sp. ISTKB | reverse complement strand
CTTACCTTCACGTGCTGACGTCGCACGGCACGATCGATCAGCGCACCGGTTCGCTGTGTCCGGCCGATGGCAGATGGACCAACTCGGTTGGTTAAGTTCGATGGTGTCGACGGCGATGTCATGATTGATCGAAAGGTATCTGTAGTGACCACACAGAAAGCAATGGATCAAGCATTGCGTCAATCAGATGCTCTCAAGCAGAACGGACTTACAGGTCGTTGGGAAGTCCCCACCGTACAGCAAGCAATTCGGGCACAAAATATGTTCAAGCAGCTCGGAATATCAAATATCACTGTGAGGGTCGTTTCAAAATGAATGGCAAGCACATGATTAAGGCTATCGTAGATATCGCCATATTCCTGGAGTTCACCGGGGAGGAGTCATTAGATCCGGATTCTGCGCTCAATGCGATGGAGCGGCTTTCCGCAGAGCTTCAGTGTATGTCGGCGGAGGATCGACAGATTTTTTCTGAGCAATGTCGTGCTTTATCGGGTGCCTATGGAGATAAAGAGGGGTTTGTCATAGGTCTCTCCGAGGCTCTAGGTATCGAATAAGTTGATGGTATTTGATCTTGAGAAGGTTTCGGGCCTGTCTGACGACTTTCGGGTTGGTCTAGATTTGAGAGGGAGCTTTCAACGGAGAAACCGGAGTTCATGTGAGAGGACGTTCGCCTAAGGCGGGTAGTCACGATGCTGCGCAAGGTGAGCCAGAATTCCGTCATGAGCGATCCGGTCTCGCAGAGCATGCTGTTCTTGCACTTGCTTCAGAGGCTGAAACCGAGTGCAATGAATCTACTTCACCGCGCAGCGGGGTCGGGCGGTGCTGGAGAGGTCAATCTTTGGAACGAAATTTCCCGGAAAAATTGCTTCGTTTCTACTTCTTACCCTTACATCATTGCCGTCGTAATCCCGACCTTGTCGTGACTGGGGCGACGTCCTAACCACCCGATACTCTGCTGCTCCACCGCGCCGGGCAACTTGTCGATCATCGGCGCCGGTAATAATCTTTCGATCAACGCGGGATCGCTGACGAACTTCCGCGACCTGATCACGGCAAGCCGGAACATCAAATTCGTGATCAAGCCAACCAAGTGACCGGAGAAAGTAATGACCAGCCAGTTAGAGCGTCTAGAGAAGATTCTAGGAGGAAAGCTTGAGAGGCAAGACGCGCGGATGATTCCGGGGACTGTCGCTGTAGACGGTACGGAGCTTGCCTATTTTGCTGACGATGGTAAGAACAAGTTCCGGAAACAGTTGAGAAACATTATGGAGTTCACTAATCCCCCGAATGCTAAGTACGGGGGAGTTAACGAGCGAGGTTGCAAGATCACTTTGCCCAGTGGTCAGCTGTTTCATGCAATTGGCTACCATGGTGACCTTGATGGCTGGCGGATGGACATCGAAGCTGGTGCACAGGCGTTGCACCTTCTACTTGGTCGGATCAAGGGCGATAATTTCGCTGTTTCAGACGGTCGTTTATATCCGTTGAGTGAGTGCACGATCGAGTTTGATTGACGCACCATTGCTGTAAGTAGGTAAGGTCGACAAAACCCGGCTTAGGCTGGGCTCGCCGTTTCTTGGGCTGCTGCAGATAGACCACGCAGCCCGCTTCGAGGGAACCTGTCGACGCCAGTGGACAACATCGCCGCGGCGATTCAGGCGCCGAACCTGACGCGTACCGAAGTGAGGGGGAGAATCTTGGAAACAAATCTTATGGCGGTCTATTGGGGGCCAAGAATGGAGTCGGCAGGAGAATGTGCCGGACGGGCTTCCATGTTCTTGGAAAGCTTATCGAGCTTATCGGATGATTTTCGAGGGTGGCGATTGCCTGGGCGCAGTCGAGCAGATGCATCTCTCAACTCTCCTTTAGTGTGGGATGCTCGTCGCCTAGAGGAGTTGTTTCTCAAGGGGAGGAATCGGCGGGACATCGGCGGTGAGGCAATCGACGAGTTGGGGTTTCGTATTTCCGTTTGGAACGGAAAGAGTGGCGATGAAACAGCATCGCTGACGATGAAGTGCGGCTTGTATTCCGATGTACCCGGAGTCTCAAACGTAGTATTGACAAAAATCCCACCAAAATTCGACGTGCACTCAACCACCCAAATAACCCTGCTTCTTGACTCGGTTATTATGGCTTGGAGTCCTGAGTGGGCCGTAGTTGCGTCTCAATTCAGCATGACTGAACATGCCGATCAACACGGACCATTCCTGGACCGAGCTTTATACATATCCACATCAAGTGAAAGCGCTAGCGTTAGCTTTCCGAACGCAAAGCGATATGCGACGGCAAATGGAGTCGTTTTCCTTCCTTAGGATCAGAGGCTTCGGTAGATGTTCAGGATTTTCGGATTCATGGCATCGACTAAAGATTTCGGCGCTAAGCGGATGAATCTCTGTTGCAACTTACTTATGGGCTGGCGCCGACCTCTGCTCTTCGCGCAATGGCACCGATCTTTAGTATTCATGAGGAAATGTAGTTCTTGATATTGACTTCTTGGCACAAGCAGTGCGCCGAGGACGAGCAACATCTCCTGTTGCCGGCGTAACGACGTTCGCGGCTAGAACCCGAACACCGCATCGTTCACCTTTGCGCAGAACAACTCGTCGATCATCGGTGCCGGTAATAATCTGACGATCAACGTCAGCGGCCCGGTAATGAACAGTGCACAGACGCTCAACGCCTACTGGCACTCGCACTGGGTGCAAGAGACGGGGATGTTCGAGTCGGACAAGCGTCACGACGT
>NZ_MAOS01000091.1:0-2939 GCF_001721285.1 Pandoraea sp. ISTKB | reverse complement strand
GTGACCTTCGGGTTATGAGCCCGACGAGCTGCCAGACTGCTCCACCCCGCGTCTGAGGAGATGAATAGTACGGGTATTCCACGCATTGGTCAAGCATTTATGACATTAAATTTAATGCGCTCCCGAAATTCATGCGTGACGTGTGCGTTTTTTAGGTGTCCTGCGCGTGGTCCGACGCGTTGCGTACACCGTCATTGTCCTGTCTATTCATATAGATAGAGATCTCCGACGTCACCAGCGAATCGTGACCCCAGCCTGAACCGAATGGGAGAGCGATGCCGGATTCAGGCCGCGCTTGTAGCCGACGTCGAGATCCAGATCCTTCGTGGGACTGTAGATGGCGCCGATCAGGGCATAGGCCGGTTTCGTCTGTGTCGTGCTGTCGGGGTTCGTGGCGAGTCCGATATCGGCGACGAGTCGCACTTCATCCGTCACGCTGAAGAGTACGGCCGTGGATACGTTCCACAGGCTCTGACGATTCCCGATGCTGTTGTTATTCCATGTGTAGCCGGCGTTGGCGAGCAGCGTCCATCGGTCGACGTTGTATTGCATGAGCAGGTTCGCTCCCGTCGTGGCGCGTCCGTTGCCGAGCCCGCGGTCCTGACTCGCGGTCGGGAGCGTGATGAACGGCTTGATACCGATGCTCCACTGTTCACCTTCGAGAAAGCGCCATTTGGCTTGCAGTTGCAGATCAGTGAAGCCGTTCGTCCAGCCGTCGCCATCGGGACGCGTGCGCTGGTACGGTGCCTGGATGGCGATGTCGAGCGTCGGCAGTACGCCGTACGTCAATGTGTTGGTCCACTGTTGCTGGCGCGACGTCGGCTGCGTGAGCCATTCGCTATTGAGTTCGAGCTGCCAGTTGCCGGTGTCCTGCGTGCCGGTGTCGTCCGTCACGAGAGGATTCGTGGCATAGGCACTGAGTGGTGCGATTGCGGCGGCGAGGATCAGAAACTTCTTCATCGAAAACTCCTGCGGGGACCCTGGTTTTGTTGGCTTGAGTTCGCCTGGGTGCGGGCGCCGGCGATCGGACGGCAATCGGGCCGGATTTGATGGGTCGAGCGGATCGTAAATTCCGGATATGACACCGTCAATCGAATCGCAACGAAAGGCGGCGGAAAGTGTCGTATTTGTCGCTGTGGCGATGAGGTCTGTTACGACGGCATTGCGTGTCGACGCCCGATGTGGTGACGCCGGAGCTTTTTGTGTGAGCTTCGTTCGATGTGCGGTGATAGACTTCGGCCCCTTTTTGCGCAGACGCGAAGCCGTTTGCGCTTGTCGACAAGTCTTTCATGCAAGCCAGAAGTCATCTCATATTCGGTATCGGCGCCACGTGGCTGATGCATCGCACCGGTTGGGCCGCGAGTGTTCATGCTTGGCCGTTGACGCTCGTCGGCGCGTTGTTGCCCGATATCGATCATCCGAAAAGTCTGTTGGGGCGTCGTGTGGCGCTGTTGTCGCTGGCGATCTCCGGATTGTTCGGCCATCGCGGCATGACGCATTCGCTATTGATGCCGGCGCTCGCGATCGTCGCGTGTCTTTACGGATGGGGATATGTCCCGGCGTGGATGCTCGCGCTCTGTGCCGGCTATTTGTCGCATTTGCTGGCCGATTGGCTGACGCCCTCGGGCGTGCCGCTGTGCTGGCCGCTTCGGACGCGCTTTCGCTCACCGCTCTATGTCACGACGGGGTCCGCCGCCGAGTGGTGCGTGGCGGCGGCGCTCGCATTCGCCATGTGGCGATGGTGGTGAGTGGGTTCGAGGTGAGCGGCCTGTCAGCGCCAGGTGAGCGGCGGTTCATCCATCAACGCCACTTGCTCGCGTAGCTCCAGAATGCGGTCCTGCCAGTAGCGCTGCGTGTTGAACCACGGGAACGCGGCGGGGAACGCCGGGTCGTCCCAACGGCGTGCGAGCCACGCGCTGTAGTGCAACAGGCGCAGCGTGCGGAGGGCTTCCGTCAGATGCAACTCGCGCGGGTTGAAGTCGGCGAAGTCTTCATAGCCGGAGAGTACTTCGTCCAGTTGGACGGTCATCTCGGAGCGGGTGCCCGAGAGCAGCATCCATAGGTCTTGCATCGCGGGCGCCATGCAGGTGTCGTCGAAGTCGACGAAGTGCGGGCCGGCGTCGGTCCACAAAACGTTGCCGCCATGACAGTCGCCGTGCACGCGCAGGCGTTTGACGTCCCCCGCACGTTCGTAGGCGCGAGCGATGCCGTCGAGCGCCAGATCGACGATGCTGCGCCAGGCGTCACGCAGATCGGACGGGATGAATCCGTTCGTCCACAGATAGTCGACGGGCGCACGGCCGTAGGTATCGATATCCAGCGGCGATGGCGGAACGGTTGCGTCGCGCCATGTGCGTGGATGCGTCCGAGGAAGCGGCCGAGCCAGTTGAGGGTGTCGGGGTCCTGAAGCTCTGGGGCACGACCGCCGCGACGGGGGAAGAGGGCGAAGCGGAAGCCGTCGAAGTGATGCAGGGTCCGGCCACCGATCTCCATGGGGGCGACGACAGGGATTTCGTTTTGCGCGAGCGACTGTGTGAAGGCGTGCTCCTCGAGGATGGCGTCGTCCGTCCAGCGTCGAGGACGGTAAAACTTGGCGATCAGCGGGGGACCGTCCTCCATCCCTATCTGATAGACGCGATTCTCGTAGCTGTTGAGGGCGAGCAGACGCCCGTCGCTATAACTCCCGAGTTGCTCGACAGCGGTAATGACGGTGTCGGGGAGCAGGGCGGCGAACGGATGGGCGTGCCCGGAGGCGTCGTTGGGAAGGTCGGTGTTCATGGACGCTATTGTGCCCAAAGGCGATGGCGTCGGTGTGGCGTTCTTCTTCCGCCTATATATAGCGAGAAGGTAGTGAAGAGACGTGGTGTCGCGCGGTCGGATCGAAGGAAAATACGCGGTCTTCAAAATAGTTTCACAAAGTGCTTGCGCGTCTTCGAGAA
>NZ_MAOS01000090.1:0-3008 GCF_001721285.1 Pandoraea sp. ISTKB | reverse complement strand
CTGCGCGCCCGTGGCTGGCTGCGCGAGTTGCAGCGACGGCTGAAGATCACCACTGTCTATGTCACCCACGATCAGGACGAGGCGTTATCGCTCAGCGACCGCATTGCGGTGATGAGTGCAGGGCGCATCGTGCAGATCGGTACGCCGCGCGAGATCTATCAATCCCCGAAAAGCCCCTTCGTGGCGGACTTCGTGGGACACAGCAACATGCTCGCGTGCACGGTGGAATCGCTCGACGCGATGGGCGAGCCGACGTTATGCCTGTCCGACGGACAACGTTTGCAGGCAACCGGCGGTTTGCTCTCGCCGGGCGACGCCGGCCACATTGCCATTCGCGCGGATCACGTAGAAATCGTGGCGGAGCGCGATCTGCGACCGGACGGGGCATCCAACGTCATTCGTGCCAGCGTGCTTCAGCGCGATTTCCTTGGGACACATATGGAGTACCTGGTGGCAGCGGGCGGTTCGGAGATGCGGGTTCGTACGACGCGTGAGGTGGATGACAGCACGCTGTGGCTACGTTTGCCGCAGGAGCGCTGCATGTTGTTTCGTGCGACGACCTGAGCGCGGCGAGTCATGGCAATGAGGACGACGTCGACCACACGATCGGAACGACGCTCGACGCCGGACCGTTGCCGAGGGGGTAGGTGCCGGTTGCGAAGGCGGCCGGTGCGTGCATGGTAGGAGATGTTTGGATAGCAGCAGGTGCCGCATGCCTTCGTCACCGGCATCAGGGCGCCCTGTCGAGGGCGTTGGCATGCGCATTTTTCTTCTCGCTCGATCCCGCAGCTTGCTTCGGGTATTCGATTGCTTTTATCAATTAGGACTACGTATTATGAAAAAAAGATGTATCGCTGCTGGCGCTCTGCTCACGGTGAGTGGGTATGCAGCGGCGCAAAGTCAGGTGACGATATACGGGATTCTGGACAACGGCATCAACTACACGACCAATCAGGGCGGATCGCACAATGTGCAGATGGCGGGCGGTGCGTTGAACGGGAACCGTTGGGGACTGCGAGGCACGGAGGATCTGGGCGGGGGATTGCAGGCGATCTTCCGTCTCGAAAACGGATTCGACATTACCAATGGCAAGCTCGCGAACAATGGCCGGGAGTTCGGGCGTCAGGCATTCGTGGGCCTGTCGTCGAGCCGATACGGCTCGCTGACCCTGGGCCGTCATTACGATTCGCTGGGGACGTTTCTGGGCCCGCTCGCGTCCAGTAACAAACTGGTGGGCTTCATGAGCTCGCACCCGGGCGATGCGGATAACGTCGATTCGACGGCACGTGTGAACAGCTCGGTGCGCTTTAACAGCGCGGATTACAACGGCTTTACTTTCGGCGGGGTATACAGCTTTGGCGGTGTTGCCGGATCGATGAAGACGAATCAGATCTACAGCTTCGGTGCGAGTTATCAGAATGGCCCGGTGCATTTGGGGTTCGGCTACCTGAATGCACAGAACCCGCTGAATTCGATGTACGACGGCAGCATGACGAGCCCGGTCAATCGTGGCTATTCGAGTGCACAGTCGTTGCAGGTGATTGGTGCCGGCGGTGCGTATCAGTTTGGGGCACTCAAGCTCGGGGCGTTATATACGAACACACAGTTCAAGGATGTTTCATTCTCAAGCGCCACGCCATTCAGCGGTGCGGCCAAGATGAACAACTACGAATTCAACGCGCAATACACGTGGTCGAATGCGGTGGTGATTTCGGCGGCCTATACGCTCACACGCGCAGAAAAGGCGGGCTACCAGCAATTGAGCGCGGTGTACGACTACTTCTTGTCGAAGCGTACCGACATTTATGCGCTGGCGATTTATCAGCGTGCCAGCGGCACGGATTCCACGGCCGCCGCGAGCGTCGCACAGATTTATGGCGTGAGCGCGTCGTCGAGTAACGGGCAAGGACTGTTGCGCATCGGTATGAGACACCGGTTCTGATTGTTCGTCGGTCAGGCGCGGGACGAACAGGGTGTGCGTCCCGCGCACGATGATCGGTTTCGCACAGGTATTTTAATTTTCATTTGAGTAATTTAAATTACTTTTTAAAGTGTGATTGCATTGTCCGTTAATATTGTTTCAATGAAATGAGGGTTTGGCATGTTGTAAGGATTTGTTAGACTGCATCGGCGTTTTAATTGCGATGGAGACTGGCGATATGCCCCCAAGTATCGAATGTCGTACCGGCAGTAACGTGACAGCATGCGGTTCCCGGCAGTTTCAGCAGAAGCAACATTTCGATAGCGTTCTCCTCAACGATTCAACCGGTTTCTCCTCAGTACCCGGTAGTTTTCATTCCCTGCAATTCGATTTCCCGAAAATCCAGACGGCGCCGGCAATCCCCGAAGCACCGCATTTTCCTTTGCGTCGCGCGATCGCAATGGCGAGTGCGGTCGTGATATTCGGCATGACGGCATCACCTGCATTCTCTGCGGATGGGGCCGGGGGCTGCTCGGCATCGCCCGGTGCGACATGTACCGGTGGCACACCCGGCGCTGCGGGCAGCCCCAACGGCGGTGCAGGCGGTAACGCCAGCGATGCCAACGGCACCGGCGGTAACGGCGGTGGCGGCGGCGGTGTGGACACCAACGGCAATGCCGGGAACGGCGGCGCGGGTGGCGCAGGCGGCGCCAATGCCGGCGGCGGTGGCAATGGGACCGACGGTACGGCAGGCTCGGGTGCCGCACTCTTTCCCGGTGGTGCGGGCGGTACCGGCGGCACGGGAGGCTCGGCCAATTCAACCGGACCGACGGCGAACGGCGCAGGTGGCGGCGGTGGCGGCGCGGGGGGAACTGGCGCAGTCCTGACCGCCGGAGGCACCAATACGCAGACCGTTAGCGGCGGCAACGGCGGCATCGGTGGCGGCGGCGGTGGCATGGACACGATAGGGAGCGGTGGCGGTGGCAATGGCGGTGGTGGCGGCGAAGGCGGCACGGGCGTTGTGCTGACGACGTCCGGCCAGTCGACGAACAACGCCACCGTGGTCGGTGGCAACGGCGGTAACGGC
>NZ_MAOS01000089.1:0-3654 GCF_001721285.1 Pandoraea sp. ISTKB | reverse complement strand
CCGCTGATGAAGCGCTTCCACAAACCGGGAAGCGAGAAGCGGTCGGTGATCATCATTCGGCCCGACGATTGCGACGACTGGTTGGGTGCGCGCTTGATCGACGAGGCGCGGTCGTTCGTAGTGCTGCCGGATGCAAAAGAGATGTCTGCGCAAGCCTCACCGAAGACGGCATAAGTGATTGCGTTTTGCGGTGAGAGACATGCGAACATCCGTCACAAGCAAACTGGCAATGCGCGAGGATAAAGCGTCCCCTAGCGGGAAAATCCAAAAATCGGCGGGAAAATTTAGTGCTCGCTAACCTGCGGAGCATTGATTTTTGGGGTGACCGATGGGACTCGAACCCACGACGACTGGAATCACAATCCAGGACTCTACCAACTGAGCTACGGCCACCGCCGTGATCAGCGCTTTGACTTGCTCGCTGAACAGAAACAAGAGTATAGCGACATTTTTATCGTGTTGCCAACACTTTTTTCACTTCTTCGAAATATTTCTTCTCTCTCGTGCGTGATCGATGCGCAACCCCGTCACCTCACGCGGCGAACGTTCACTGACGATACGCGCAAAGTCGACAAATGGACGGCGCCGTTTCGTCACTCAATCCCGGGAATTTCCGCGGTGCATTCCAGAATGTCTCCGGCGCATCGCTCTGAAACGGTGCGTGTCCGGCCTTCGGGTTGGGCGGGCGTCGGCAGCGAAGTTACCCGTGCTCGATTCTCCGTTGCAACGGGTGTTCGCAGACAAGGCAAAAAGATGATTCGTAATCCTGCGGAAATGATCTGACTCCCATAACGACGTGAGATCGATCGGCGACATGAACCGCAGCCGGATTGTCACGCCGTCATCATTTCATGTTGTGCCGCGAGTGCAAGAAAAGCGGAGCGTGACATGTGACGCTTTTCTGCCGCCGCGTCGATTTGGTGAACAAGGCGTTCGGGCAGGCTGATGTTCAGACGGATGGCGCGGTTGCTCACCTTCGATAAATCGATATCGACAAACATCCAACTGCCGTTGCCGTCGTCAACCTCATTTTCACGAAGTTTGCGAAGGTCATGCGTAGGAGATGGGATGACGTAATCGCCGTCGCCGTACATCAGCTCCACCGCTTCCTGTGCATTGCGCTCCAATTCGTCGAGCGTATCTGCGGCGGTATGAACGCCCGGCAGATCCGGAAAGACACCGCCGAAGGCACTTTCCTCGTCCTGCCATACATAAATTGGATATTTCATAGGCTGCTCCGATCAATACCGGCCTGTTTGAGAATCGAGCGCAGTGTGCCGATGGGCAAATCTCGT
This sequence comes from Pandoraea sp. ISTKB, assembly GCF_001721285.1. Lineage (NCBI taxonomy): Bacteria > Pseudomonadati > Pseudomonadota > Betaproteobacteria > Burkholderiales > Burkholderiaceae > Pandoraea > Pandoraea sp. ISTKB. Next base: position 2,359 of record NZ_MAOS01000089.1, on the reverse strand, counting down.
TTGGGATGAGGAACAATCACCGCGCGGCCATTGGCATGGCGGAACTTGTGGTGACTTCCTTTTACGGCAACCTCAGTGAACCCAACCGCTCTCAACTGCTTGATGACGTCTGCGCTTTTCATGTGCGAAATGCATTTTACACAATATTGTGTAGTATCGATGGGAGGCTTGACCGGGGGCGGCAAGGGCGATTCGCGTCTGAGTTTAGGGAGCTGTGCCGGGCGAGAGCGGCATGCCTGCGCTTTGGCGGGCGGAAAGACCGGCGCCGTCGTGAGCGCGTGAAGGACGCGGTGGGGAAAATCGGTGAATGCCCATTCGTTCTGCCGGAGAGAACGTCCTCCGCGTAGGGGGCGACGTCCCGAACGCGAACTGAATCCCAATCTCACGCGAACGCGCCAGGACGGCGGAGTCGAGGCGATGTGGGGACATGCGTAAAGTTTGATCTACGTCTAATTCACGGTTCGCCGCTTCACGCCAGGCCGGGCAGGGCCACCCATAATGGATTCGTCATGTTTTCATGACCCTGTCTTCCCGGGAAAACATGGTGCCCCATGCCTCCCGGTTCTTAAGCCCACCTCCCTCAGGTGGGCTTTTTTTCGGGCGCGTCGTGGTCAACGAGCACTTGGCGTGTCGCCGCGATGTCACTCATGGAATTCGAACGTGCTAGGATTTTTGGCAACGCAGTGCGTTTTTCGATCCTCGGAACATCGCGGAGGCAGTCATGAGCACTTTTCTGCATGGCGGGCTCGGTCTCGGCAGTGATGGCGAGTCCGTGCACTTCAAGGTAAGCGTCGACGGCAAGGTCTGGACCTGTCAGATCGGCCGCGCGTCGCTCAATCGCTTGTCAGGCGTCGACGCCGGCGGCGAAGCGCTTTTCGATCAGTTCGTCGAGTTTGAGGACGACATCGTCGAGTTCGCCGCTCGGGCGATCGCCGATGGCGCCGATACCGAACCGGTCGACGTCCGGGCGCCCTGACGCCATCGCATCCCCTGCGTACGTATGACGTCGGTTGCCGTTGCCGTCTCTCGCCACTACTCGAACTACGGAGTCTGTCATGAGCTACGCGTCGCATGAGCAGGTCTACGATTACCGCGCGGGCTATCGCATCCGCGTGCGTGCGTTTCAGAACGAGTACGCCGGGCCGTGGGACTATCTGGTGCAGGTGCTCAAGCACGACAAGCCAGAAGGCCCGGAAGTGCGCTCACCGGACGGCCATCGCGACAATCGCCTCGATGCTGAAATGGCGGGACGCAAGGCCGGGGAGCGAATCGTCGACGAATTGCTGGGGGATGGCGACGCCTGAGCGTTTGCGTATTCCGCGTTACGCGCCGGATGTCGTTTGATGCGCGACTCCCCCCGTACGGCGTCAAGGCGTCATGACGTCAAGCCGCCATGGGCGTGGAGCGTCAGAAGACCCCGTCAGTTGGCGTTCCCCTCGTCCAGCGAGCGCCACACGCCCTCGGACGACACCGCCGCGCGACCATCCTCCGCGAGCTTGTCGAGATGTGCACGCAGCGAGCGTCGGGCGACCCCGTGGCGCGCAGCAGGCACATCGGCGTAGACGACCGGAGTCAACGTCTCCACCGTTGCCGGACCGACCTGCCTGAGGGCTGCCAACGTACTCGCTTCCCGAGCGAGCCGATGCGCAATGAGCCGCGCGATCCGTTGTGCGGGACGATCCATCACGAACCCATGTCCCGGCGCCAGCCACTGCGGACCCAGCGCGGCCAGCGTCTCCAGCGACGCCAGATAGGTCGTCATGTGCCCATCCGGTGGATTGATGACGACCGTCGACCCCTGCATGACGTGATCGCCGGTGAAGACAAGCTTCACCTCATCAAGTCCGTAGCACAGATGATTGGCGGCATGCCCTGGCGTATGAATGGCGCGCAGGCGGCGGCCGTCCGGCAACGTCACCTCGTCGCCGTCCGTCAGGGTGACGTCTGGCACAAAGCTCGTGTCTTGCCCTTCGTCGTGGACGGCAGGCATGCCGTAAGTCGTCGCGTCCGTCTTCTCCTTCAATAACCGCGCGCCGGGCGAGTGATCGCGATGCGTATGGGTGACGAAGATTTGTCGCACGACGCCGGAGGTGGCGCGCAGGATCGCGTCGATATGCGCGGCATCGCCGGGGCCGGGGTCGATGACGGCCCACGCGTTCTGTGGACCGCCGCCCACAAGATAGGTGTTGGTGCCGGGGCCGGTCATCATGCCCGGATTCGAAGCGGTCAACCGCAATACGCCCGGCATGAGTTGCACGACCCGTCCGGGAACGATGTCGTAGCTGCCCGTCCCTTGTTCCTCGGGATCGATCAGCGTGAGTTCGGCCCAGGCCGGTTCGTCCGGCGTGACCGGCCATCG
>NZ_MAOS01000088.1:0-3701 GCF_001721285.1 Pandoraea sp. ISTKB | reverse complement strand
GAGGCTTACAAGGCCAAGACGATCATCGTCAACAAGCGTTCGATGGCCGCCGGTTACGCTGGACTCGACAACGAGCTGTTCTACCTCGACAAGACCATGATGGTGTTCGGCGACGCGAAGAAGGTCGTCGAGGAAATGGTCAAACAAGTCGCCTGACACCCGAGCACAGGCAGATAGCCTCGCAACAAACGACAAGCCCCCGGAATCGCTTCCGGGGGCTTGTCGTTTCACGTGAGCTCAAAAAAACATCACGTTGGTTCGGCCAGTTCCTGAATACTCGCCAGCACGTGGGCTTCCATCAATTCCGCTGCCGTCGCGTGTCGCTTTTCCACCATCGCCTTCACAATGCTTCTATGCGCCTCCTGCTTCACGGAGAGCCGTTTCAGATAGGCATCGGATAGCTCCGGACGCTGCTTCACCTTATTCAACAAAGCCGAGCGGTAGAACAGAACGAGCTTGTTCAACGATTCCCAGAGAAAGATCAGATGATTATTCTCGGCGTACTCGAAAATCGCCTTGTGGAATGCGCTATTGAGTCGAAACACATCGTCGAGATCGTGGCGCGAAATCGCTGCGTCGGTGAGCGCCAGCAGCCGGTTCAATGCGTCAGCGCCAGTCTGATCGAGTCTGCGCGAAGCTTCGAGCGTTGCCAGATGCTCGAGCGCCGCACGACAGGTGTACAACTCCTCCATGTCACGATTGCTGACCATCTTGACTTGATATCCGCCGGCAGAAAGCGGCAGCAGGACACCCTCTTGCTCCAACTTCCGCATGGCTTCCCTGACCGGCGTTCGACTCACGCCCAGCCGGTTCGCCCACTCCACGTCCTTGAGACGCTCACCCGGCTGAACCTCCCCCTTGATGATCAAATCCCATAGACGATCGTGCACCTGATCAAAAAGGTGGCTCGGCTTGCTCAGAACCGCATGAGACTCGGTGACCGTATTCACGTTAGCTGTTGAGAGAGAGTTGGACGAATCAGCCAATACCGACAAGTGGCGTCCGGCGACTCGCGTTGGTGAGAGGAGTTAGCGGAAGTATACATTAGGCCGAATCCAGTATCCCACGCCGCCCGACACAAGTTCTTTGCCACCATGAACATACTGCCCCCCGAACATCGCCCTCGAAAGACACGCGAGCGCTGAAGGCGTGCATGACGCTTGCCAACGCTGACGAGCGCGGGACCCCGCTCTCAGCAGACTTTGGTCGTTGCCACACGAATTTACCCCCCCATTTCTCCTACGCTTTCGCCATATCTGCGCGAACGGGAAGATCATAAGCTGTCATCAATCCTGAGCCTCGCATGGCATGCGACGCCCAGTCAGACGACCGTCAACACTCGATTCCCGGCACAACGCTCATGGCTGATCAACATCTCGACAATTTGCGAACCATCGTCGGTGGTAGCAACATGCTGCTCGGCACGGACGCTGCGACGTTCGAGAGTGACTACCGCCAGGTGTTTCATGGCAAATCGTTAGCCGTTGTCCGGCCGGGAAATACCGACGAAGTTAGCGCGGTCATGCGCTACTGCTACACCAATGGCATCTCGGTCGTCCCGCAAGGCGGAAACACCTCGCTGCTCGGCGGCAGCGTACCGGACGCCACAGGCGCGTCAATCGTGATATCGCTCGCACGCCTCAATCAGATTCGCGCCATCGATCCCATGAATGCCACGATGACCGTTTCCGCCGGCGTCACCCTGAGTCAGGCGCGCGGCGCCGCCGAAAGTGTCGGTGCACTGTTTCCGCTTCGAATTGGCTCGGAAGGCAGTTGCCAGATCGGCGGGAACCTCTCGACCAATGCAGGCGGGACCGCCGTTCTGCGGTACGGCAATATGCGCGATCTCGTTCTGGGACTGGAAGTCGTCTTGCCGGACGGCCGCATCTGGAACGGACTGCGCGGCTTGCGCAAAGACAACGCGGGATACGATCTCAAGCATCTCTTTATCGGTTCCGAGGGAACGCTGGGCATCATCACCGCCGCGGTGCTGAAGTTGTTCCCCATACCTCGCACGGTATCGAGTGCGTTTCTCGGCACCCACAGCCCGGAGGACGCCCTGGCGATCTTCAAGCGGATTCGCGAGCGCCTCGGCACCGACGTCAGCGCGTTCGAACTGATCTCGTCCGATGCCATGGCATTGGTGCTCTCGCATCTGAACGATCGTCCGTCGCCGCTCGAGACACCGCACCCCTGGTATGTCCTGGTCGAAACGTCGTCCAATGCCGATCAGGAGGATGCCGAAGCGCAACTCGTCTCGGTGCTGTCCGACGCGCTTTCGGCCGGCCATGCCACCGATGCCGTGATAGCCGCCAATGCCAGACAAGCCGCCGACTTCTGGACGATCCGCGAAGAAATATCGGATGCCCAAACGCAAGCGCGTGGCAGCGTGCGGTGTGATATTTCGGTGCCCTTGTCCTCCATTCCAGACTTCATTCGAGACACCACGGCCAAAGTGCTCACCCGCGAGCCAGCCACCCGGATGATCGTCTATGGGCATGTCGGCGACGGGAACGTGCATTTCAATCCCCTTCGCCCGGCCGATGTCGCTGCGCAGACGTTTGTCCAGACCCATGGCGCCGCCATCTCACAGATCATCGACGACGCAGCCAGCGAACTGAACGGCTCGATTTCTGCGGAACACGGCGTAGGTATCGCGAAACGCGACGAACTGCTGACGGTGCGAAGCCGGGAAGAACTGGAAATGGCATGGGCCGTCAAGCGTGCACTGGATCCGCTCAACTTGCTGAACCCGGGCAAGGTCCTGCCCGTTTTGCCGGATTAGACCGCAGATGCCGACAAGACTGACGATAGCGGAGCAAGACATCGCGTCGTCGGTCATCTGCCGATATGGACAATTTCACTCAAATCCTGCGATTCTCTTCTTATCAAGCCGTCGCAGACATTTTTCACTCAGGAGCGATGATGAAGCTAAGTGACTTTAAGGTACTCACGTTCGACTGCTACGGCACGTTGATCGATTGGGAATCCGGAATTTTCAACGGGTTGTCGCCACTGCTCGAGAAAGCAGGCAAGCGCGGCCTGACTCGCGATCAGGTCCTTGAGATCTTTGCTCGTCACGAGGCCGACCAGGAACTCCGCACCCCGGCACTCGCCTACTCGATCCTGCTCGGCACGGTGTACCGCCGTCTGGCCAACGAATGGAACGTGGGTGTGACTGATGAAGAAGCCAACATTTTCGGCGCGTCCGTACCCGACTGGCCGGCTTTCCCGGACTCGGTCGAAGCCCTGCAATATCTGAAGCAGCATTACAAGCTCGTCATTCTGTCGAACGTGGACCGTCTTTCGTTCCGCGGAAGCAATGCACGACTCGGCGTCGAATTCGATGCCATTTACACGGCGCAGGATATCGGCTCGTACAAGCCGGATCCGCGCAACTTCGAGTACATGCTCGGCCGTCTTGGCACCGACTTCGGCTTCCAGAAGGCCGACGTGCTGCATACGGCGCAGAGCCTGTTCCACGACCACGCGCCGGCCAACGGTTTCGATCTGGCGTCCGCCTGGATCGATCGCCGCCACGCTGACGCCGGTTGGGGCGCGACGATGCCTCCGCCCGGCACGCCGAAGTACGATTTCCGCTTCGAGAGCATGGCCGCCCTGGCCGAAGCGCACAAGGCGGAACTGGCTCGCTGAGCCGTTGGATCGGAGGGGTCTCGACAATCCACGTCAATCCGGAGGCC
>NZ_MAOS01000087.1:0-3732 GCF_001721285.1 Pandoraea sp. ISTKB | reverse complement strand
CCCGGCTCGGGAACCGTCTGCTCGACGTACCAGAGCATCGGTTGCGACAGACCTGCGATCTGCTCAGGCGTGAGCGCTTGGCCCAGTTGGATGTTGTTCGTTTTCGCGTAATCGACTGCGTTGCCGTACAGCACCAGCTTCTGCTGGTAGTTGACCGTCAACTGCGATGTGCTGTCTGTTGACAGACCATTGATGAAGCTTGCTTGCCCGTCTGCATCAGGGCCGCTTGCTGGAGTTGAATTGCCTCTTGCTGCGGCGAGAAATAGAACGTCGACGCGCTCGGCTGCAGCGACGGGGGCAAATTCTTCAGCAACAATTTAGGAGAGACCGGATCGAGCGTTGCGCCTAATCCGCCTACGACGTAGCTCGGGCCACCCTGCTGCCCAGTCGCGCCCGTCAGAATCGACGCCCCCGCGCCGCCCAAGCTCGCCGGAATCAACGGTAAGACACCAAGAAACACGAGCAATACAGTGCAACCTTGGGCTCATTCCTTGCCGACCGCGTAGCCAACCTTGAAGCGACACCAAGCCGGATAATCGCCTATAACCTCAACGAAATCATCGAAATACTGTAACCCCAAGCCCAATAGCTCTCGCATCAATCCATCAAGAGCTTCCTGCCCAAACGATGGCCCGAATGAAATCAATCGGTCATCACTATCCAGGGGAGCCTCAACCTTCATAGTAGCCAGCAACTTTTCAAGGGACACTCCGCGTTCAAACAAAGCAGCTTTCCGGATCACCAAGCCATACTCAGGCGTAACGTTAATAAAACTCATTGCTCAATGCCCCGGAATAGTCACACCCTTCGGCACAACAATCGTCGTGTTGTAGATTGGGGTGCTCGTTATCGGCTGGGAAATTTGCCCCCATTGCGCATTCCCTGCTTGGCTGCTCGCAGCCTGCGGAACAGCAAGTGGGGGTGCGCTAGTGGGCGTTGAGCGTCTGCGCGCTGTTCACTACCGGGCCGCTGACGTTGATCGTCGCGTTCAGGCCCGCCGTGATCAGGCTGCCGACGTTCGTCAACGACCCCGCGTTGATCGTCAGATTGTTACCGGCGCCGATGATCGACGCGCGCCTCACAGTAGCTTTCCTTTTAACCACCTTAATGACACGCAACAATCAATATCACATCACCTCTCAAAAAACTATGCCTTATCATTCTCTGGCAACCACCCATCTTCAATTCTTTTAACTAACAATGCATCGTTCCATATTTGACGTATCGGCAATTTTCTTTGCGCATCACTAATACTTCCAACCATCCACTCTCGCTCACCATCCCAAAGCCACCAATTTTCAACTTTTTTTGTAGCAGAATTAGAATTTCCTGCACGGAAAATTGGCATTTCACGAGAATGTTCCGGGATTGGATAATTTCCAATTTTTTTAACAATTCCCATTTTTTCCGCACCTGAAATCGGAAAAAAAACGTAGAAATTCGTATTTTTCCCAACAAGACTCATCATGCTATCAGGAGGACTTTCAAATATCCCAGGAAGAACTCTAATCATCGCCCCCATCAGGGAATTCTTGATGGCATACTGAAAATATGCAGATCCCTTCGAAGTCTCTATCGAGAAAACATCGCCTAATTTTATCATTTCCCAAAATCATCATATTTAATTTTTTAAGTATATCAACTCCTCTTTTAAGCGAATCCGCGTAAATTTGGTTCTTGCTCGATATACTATTTATTTTATTAATCAAAGAACCAGAATTCTTCCCAAGACCGTAGTATTCGATGAGCACCTGCTCGACGGATCTTGCGTCCTCACGCGAAATTCCTTGGAGGCCCGCTATTGGTTCGATAATGATTCCTTTCTGTCGCAGATGTGCTCGCGCCCTTGCCTCTAAATCATCCGTTATCCCAACATACCGAACATTTCCGTTCTCATCCGTCGAACTATATACCGTTGTTGCGCCTGCTAGCGCCCCCCCTATCGGGCGAGTTAATACCTAGAAGACTCGATATCTTATCCGCACCATCCTTCAACTGCGCCATGGTGTTAAGGCTGGCACACAATCCCGGCGACAACAGGCATCCAGGATTGCTCAGGATTGTCACCCCCAACGGATCGCTTAGCGGTGTCCCCGTAATTGTCACACCGCCCGGCCCATTATTCGGCGTCACCATGGTGTTACCACCATTAGCGGCCTCTATCGGATTTACGTAAGTCTCCGCACCTTTCGGACCATTGTTTGGTGTGCCGATGATCGGGTCATTGGTAATTATCGGCAGAATCAATGGCATCGGGCCGAACGGCGTGGCTACCATCACTGTTACGGACTTCACGCTCAGCGCATTGTTCGTCGCCTCGTTCTGCGCGGCAGTCGCACCAGCGTTCGGGTTCTGACCCAATAGTCCAGACAAGCCTGCGCCCGACAGCCCTGCCATCAACGCTATCCCCGCGTTAATCGCCGTATTGTCGTAACTGACCGTCTTGGTGATCGTGCCGTCACCATTGTCCGTATACGTGACGGTCTCCGCACCGTTGTACAGGGCATCACGCAACAAAGGACTTAGCACCGCGCTGGTCGCTGCGCCAATCGCCCCTCCTCCGCATCCAGTGCCAGACGCCGCCGAGCTGGCACATCCCAATGCAGCGTGCGCCCCCACATATCCCAGTTGACCTAGCGTCTCCGGCCCCAGCGACCCAATCTGATACGCCAACGCAGCACTCAGATTGCTGACTCCACTCGCCTTCAACGCATCAAGGAAACTCCCTCCCTGAATCGCCGACTGCACACCTGCTTGAATTGCGGACACGCCTGCCATCGCCGCCAGTTGCCGCGCGATGTCGCTGGCTGTCGATTTCACTGCATTACTCGCTACCCCCTGCGCGATGCTCGGGTTCGTCCCCGCCAGGTTCTCGAGACTGTTCGGCGATGCTTCTGTGGAGAAGCCGAATCCGTTGGTGTCGCTGTACGTAATGCCACGGGTCAAACCCGCTGTGACCGCCGATACCGCACCAGCCGTCAGCATGTCTCCAAAATCGAGCTTGCCGTTGGTCATCACTTGTGACACGGCCGAGGTAAATGCGCTCGCGATAAACGCCGACGCCATTGCGTTGCCCAAGGTACCGGCCGCGAACATGCCGCTGGACAACAGCCCGCCGGTGACCGTCGCCGCCGCACCTTCGGCCATCGCCGCCGTGCCCCCTTCCGCCAAGGCAGTGATCGCGGCGTCAAGGGCTGCTTGCTGTGCAGCCAATTCCGCGGAATTCAGCGCTAACGATGCGCCTTGTGTCGCGATAACCATGACGGTTGTCACGATCAGCATCCCGATCTGCTGGATGCCGAAGCTGCCGCCCTGCTTTACGAAATCGGTATGTAGATCGTCAGCCAGCGTCTGCTGCACGAAGTTGTCACCCAACTGCGCCGCCACACCCGCGATGAACGCTTGTGTTGCCGCGTGATCGACTTCGCCATTTGGGTCCAGCAATTGCAGCGCGCCGCCGATCTGATTGAACTGATCGACGTTCAGCGTCAGGCCGCCCGCTGCTGCGCTCATGAAGCCGCCCGGTTGCACCATCGTGCCCGTCGTCTTCAGGTACCCCGTGTCCTTGATGTAGCTCCAGATCTCACCGACGTCCACCGCGTTGGCGCGGTTCGTCAGCGTGCCAGTGTTCACCGTGAGCGTTCCGCCTGAGGTGATCGAGCCCGTGTTCAGGATGCTGCCGCCCGTCGCCGTGCTGCCGAAGTTCAGCGACAGGTCATTGCTCGCCAGAAT
>NZ_MAOS01000086.1:0-4207 GCF_001721285.1 Pandoraea sp. ISTKB | reverse complement strand
CGTCGGGCTCATAACCCGAAGGTCACAGGTTCAAATCCTGTCCCCGCAACCAAATTCGAAAGCCTGATTTCCCCAAGAAATCAGGCTTTTTGCGTTTCAGCTTTTGCCATTTGCGCGTATTCGCGCATTCGCCGCTGCGATCATGTTGCGCCACACGTCGCTTCGTCGTGTGGCGAGCACGTGCGTACGCCGGTATCTCGATCGACATCCAACGACAGGGCACTTCATGTCCGGCATCTTCACTGCAAACGAAAACGAATTTGACGCCATCACCGAGCTTTGGGAAGCCTCTGTACGGGCGACGCATGATTTTCTGAGCGAGGACGACATCGCGTGGCTGCGTCCGAAAATCCGCGACGAGTATCTGGCGGCGGTGACCTTGCGCGTCTTCCGTGACGACGCAGGTGTCATTCGCGGATTTCTCGGTGTGTCGCCGGGCAATGTGGAGATGCTGTTCGTGGCGCCCGAGGCGCGTCGGCAGGGGATCGGTGCGGCGCTACTTGCCTATGCGGTGCGCGAGCTCGACTGTACGAGCGTCGACGTCAATGAGCAGAATCCGCAAGCGCTGGCGTTTTACCAGCGCGAGGGATTTGAAGTGACGGGGCGCTCGGCGCTTGACGGTCAGGGTCGACCGTTTCCGTTGTTGCACATGCGGCTTGCTACTGCGAAGCCGGCAGCAGACGCTGTTTGATCTTCGCGCCGAAGACATTGACCACGAGGCCTGCCATGACAAGCGCTGCGCCCCAGATTTGCGCGCGCGTGAGCGTTTCGTCGAGTAGCAGGGCTGCTGATGCGAGCCCGATGATCGGGACGAGCAGCGAAAACGGCGCGACCTGACTGGCGGGGTAGCGCGTCATCAGGCGGCCCCACAGGGAGTAGCCGACGAGCGTGGCAATGAAGGCGAGATAGGCGATTGCGAAAATCGACGACCCGGAGATGTGTGTCAGTGAATTCGCGATTTGCTCGGGGCCTTCGAACCAGTAGGAGAGCAGGGCGAAGGGAATCGGTGGAATCAGGCTGGCCCAGACGACGAGGCCAACCAGATCGACGTTGCCGATCTTCTTCGTCACGATATTGCCCGTCGCCCAACTGAGCGAGGCGCATAGCGTCAGCACGAAGCCGATCAGTGTCATGTCGCTGCCGCCTTGCATGCCGATGACGGCGAGGCCGGCTGCCGCGATCAGCAATCCGAAGACGTTTTGCGCGCGGAAGCGTTCGCCGAGGCAAATCACCGCGAGTCCCAGGGTGAAAAAGGCTTGCGCTTGCAGCACCAGCGACGCCAGTCCGGCTGGCATGCCGACATACATTGCGGTGAATAGCAGGGCGAACTGGCCGAACGAAATCGTTGCGCCATACGCAACGAGCCATCGCAGAGGGATTTGCGGACGCTTGATGAAGAAGATCGCGGGGAATGCGGCGAGCAGGAATCGTAGCGCGCCCAGCAACATCGGCGGCACGCCATGTAGACCGACCTTGATGACAACGAAGTTGACGCCCCAGGCGAGTACGACGATCAGTGCCTGCAACAGGTCCTTCGGTGTCATGAGGTGTCTCCTAACGCGGTATTAATTAACTTGTTATTAAAATAGACAACGAAGTGTACTCCCGGTGCGTCGAAGTGTGGTGCCGAAAAGCTGTCGGATAGTGGGGATATTGCGGTGCTTGGTTGGCGGAGGTTCCGCACACCCAAGTCCGACGCGCGATAGGGGCATGACGTATACTTTCGGCTACATTTATTAAGACGCGCTGTTCTGTTCGATGTCGTTTGTGAATGGCATTCACAACAGCGTTTGCCGTATCAGAGGATTTTGCATGAGCTTGCCTGCCCGCCGCGTCAGCGTCGCACCGATGATGGATTGGACCGATTCGCACTGTCGCGTTTTCCACCGTCAGTTGTCGCGTCACACGTGGCTCTATACCGAGATGGTGACGACCGGTGCGTTGTTGCATGGGGATGTTGCGCGTCATCTCGACTTCGATGCGGTGGAGCATCCCGTGGCGTTGCAACTGGGTGGCAGCGAGCCGCAGGATCTGGCGCGAGCGGCGAAGCTTGGCGAGCAGTGGGGGTATGACGAGATCAACCTGAATTGCGGCTGTCCGTCCGAGCGAGTGCAGCGCGGTGCGTTCGGCGCCTGTCTGATGGCCGAGCCGTCGCTCGTCGCTGATTGTGTAAAGGCAATGCGCGACGTGGTGCAGGTGCCGGTGACGGTCAAGCATCGCATCGGGATCGACGACGTCGAATCGTTCTCGTTCGTCGAGGACTTTGTGGGCAAGATCGCCGAGGCCGGCTGCACGACGTTCATCGTTCACGCGCGCAACGCCATTCTCAAGGGGCTCAGCCCGAAAGAGAATCGCGAGATTCCGCCGCTTAAATACGACTACGCCTATCGTCTCAAGCAGGTCTTTCCGCATCTCGAGATTCTCATCAACGGCGGCGTGAAGACGCTCGACGAAGTCGAACTGCATCTGCGGCATGTCGATGGTGTGATGCTCGGTCGTGAGGCGTATCACAACCCCTACGTGCTGGCCGAAGTCGACGCGCGCTTTTATGGCGATGCGTCACCGTCGAAGTCGCGCGAGGCGGTCGAGGATGCGCTCATCGAATATGCCGCGTTACAGATCGAAAAGGGGCAGTATCTGGGGGCGATCACGCGTCATGCATTGGGGTTGTATCGCGGTGTGCCGGGCGCACGTGGTTGGCGTCGTGTGCTGTCCGATCCGAAGCGTCTCAAGGCAGGTGTTGGGGCGTTCGAAGAGGCGCGTGCGCAATTGCGTGCAGCCGCATTTGCCGAGCGTGACGACGACGTATCGGTGGCAGTGGTGTGATGGCGTGATCCCGGCAGCGCCGTACCGTAACGTCGGTTTTTTGGGCATCGTACGCGATGTGGGCGGTGCGCCGAGGGTGGGTATGCGATGCCTCGCTAAAACATCGCATACCAAGGCTCGGCGTGCTCAGGGAAACAAGATCGCAGCGTAATTTCGCGCGCTGTACAGGAGGTGGACGGCATCGGTTCGCTCGTCCGATTCGACCACACGATAGAAGATTTGATAGTTGCCGTAGACGCGGTGACGGATACCGAACCGCTCGTCTCGAGGCACAACCGGTAACGCGAACGGCATCTCCGCAAGGCTCATTCACTTGTCTCGCCGTTCCTGAATGAACGTCAAGGCACGGCGCGGATTATCCGGCGCGATGTAGTCACCAATGGTTTCGAGGTCGACGATAGCGTCTGGCAGTAAGTGAACGATCATCCCTTGTCGTTCACCTTCGCCTGATAATTCTTCTCAAGGCGGTCAAACGCGTCGGCGGCCGGCCGACCCCGACCGGCTTCGGCATCGGCGATGCTCTTCTCAATGACAGCATCCAGCGCGGCAAGCTGCGTCTCCCGGCCCTGGATAAGCCGGACGCCCTCGCGCAGCACTTCACTTTTCGAGCCGTACCGGCCCCTCTTGACAAGCTCGGCAACGTAGCTCTCAAGGGTTTGCCCGAGTTCAGCGCTGATCATGATTTCCTCCGGTTGGCGTTGGCTGGGTTGGTAGGCCTCTAGTGCGCTTGTCAAGAGTTATCAAACTCGTTTTCGCGTCTTGTCGGTACATTTCGAGAGTCGACGCATCGAAAAATTTATTCGGAGTTTGCTGAAACTCAAGGTCCGGCACTGCTGAGATGATGGAATTGGCCGGTCTGTCGGCTGAATCTACCTAAATCATTGGGGACCTTTATGAGCACTTCGAATGGTGACAATGGAAAGGGCCGTGGCGAAGGGGGAGACAATGGATTCGAGATCCCTGAGACGCTGCCACGCCAAGGGCATGTCGTCTGGTTCTACCAGCAGGGGAGGTACCTGGGCTTTGAATGGGATGCGACGAGCAAGGAGATAAAGAAGGCACCCGTAACAGATCCGGAGCATGCGATCTACTTCGACACTTTCGCGCATGCGGTGGTCTCGTCGGACAGGGCGGTTAGTCCGAGCATCATTCTTTACTCACGTGGCAACGGGTGGTCACCCGAAGTGAAGGGGTAAAACCGGTGGGGCCGTCAATATCGATGGCTCCCGCGTATCACCTTTCATCAGTCCCGCACGTGAACTTCAAAAATCAAGATGCGACCGCTACCACTGGGTGCATCAGCGCACTCGTCATGACGGCCTTGCCAGCGCACAATCGGATGCCCCTATCTTTGACGCCGAAGGGATGGTGCCGCGCGAGA
>NZ_MAOS01000085.1:0-4860 GCF_001721285.1 Pandoraea sp. ISTKB | reverse complement strand
TCGACTCAACTTCGTAGCAACCTCCACCCAATTAGCGCCCTCACAGCGATCAACGTACTCGTGAATAAAGCGCTCAATCTCATGAAAATCATACTCTTGAACAATCAGCATGTGGCGCCCCCACGTCGGCTGCCAAGTGCTTTTTAACAACCAGGCGGGTGAGCATACGAGCAGTTCAAAATCGTCAGCAGTCGCGGTACCCTCGCGCCCGACTCGCATCCGAAGAGTCAAAAAGAATGATTTTGGGTCATCTGGACGAAACGATTCCAGATCAAATTCATCATTCGAAATACTTTTTATTTTCGCTCGCATAGCGCCCTAATCCTAATCTGTCACGTTAAGGTGACCATTGCTAATCTTAACGGGACCGGTCAGCCCTTCGTAGACATCTTCAGAGCAAAATCTGTGATAACTGAGGAGGTCGGCATATGCGGCAAGCGTTACATAGATGACTTAAAAATAGAGGCAGTCCAATCATGGGCCGGAAGTGCTTGCAATCCCGGCAGCACTCCAAAAATCTTAGCTTAGTGTCCAGTTAACCCGCAGCATCCCAAAGCGGCCCCTTTACCGATCCTGATAATCTTCAAACTCCCATGCACCAACTCGGCTCAACTTTGCGGCGATGGCCGCCCAATCGTCACCATCGATAGCTGCTACGTAACGTTCAATAGCCGTTTTAATGGCGTCGTAATCGTAGATTTCTACAATCAGCATATGCCTGCCCCACAGCGGACCTTGAGTAGCACACTGCGCCTTAAGCCATTCCGGTGTGCAGACCTGAATGTCGAACGATTCGGAACTCGTCTCACCTTGTGGACCAAGGTAGGCTCGAATCCATGTACCGAAGTTCGACACATCATCCGGCCAGTAGTCGATCAACCTGTCCTCCAACAGCAAGGAATGCAACGATTTGATTTCAGCTTTCATGGTGTGACATTCAGATGTCCATTGCTAATCGGCCTACTACCGGGCGTGAGCTTCGCTTCGAAATTTGCCGGCACGCCGGTTGTGGCATACGAACTGTTCGGCTTCTCTGAAGGCAGCCGATAGACCCGACTACCGTCGCTACTTACCCACGACGAGCCACCATTCGAGATGCCCGCCTCCACCGGCGACTGGTTTTGCGCCGTGATCAAAAAATTCTTGGATACAGCGAGATACGAACTCATCTGATTCGGATCCGGTCAAGCCGCATCCCTGGCGCCCCATCGGTACGATTTGCCACAATCCCACCGCGTCAATTGGGAGCTCACCTGCCACCGTCGCAATATGGTCACCGAAGGTCTGACCGAAGTAGCGCTCATAAGCTGAGAGATTTAGGTCAATTTTCGGTGCACATTGAATCTAGGAGGTAGTCTCGGATCATCGCTTTTCATTCCTTTCTCGACCCCGTTTTAGGAATCGCCACTCCTTTACCAGTTGATAGGCAATTCCCAAAAAAATGGTGAGATACAGTGGCATTCCCGCCAAAGCCGGTTTCCATCCGGCACCACGAACCATAGACACCAGAACTGCGAGCAAAACGA
The DNA here is from genome assembly GCF_001721285.1 of Pandoraea sp. ISTKB. Taxonomy (NCBI): domain Bacteria; kingdom Pseudomonadati; phylum Pseudomonadota; class Betaproteobacteria; order Burkholderiales; family Burkholderiaceae; genus Pandoraea; species Pandoraea sp. ISTKB. The sequence goes on along the minus strand of NZ_MAOS01000085.1, from coordinate 3,334 downwards.
TCAACACAGCGCCTGAATAGGCAATTATCACCCGTTTTATCAATCGCCTTTTTTTACTTGAATATTGATTAAAATTGATCATCACTTCCCTCCCCTTTGGGTGATTGCGGTTTGGAGCGGACAAGTCGCCCCTTGAACCATTTGATTCAAAAAATCCCCCAAAGCACCTGGAAACATTCGCTTGACTGCACTTCCGAAAGTGGTGGATGCCGCGCCGAAACCTGCCGCAGCATCTGGACTGTCCTGATTTGTTGCACCCGCAGCCTGTGTCCCTGGCAGATGAGGTTCGAGAGGCTGGATGTGGTACAGCAGGACGAGTTGAATCGCTTCTTCACTTCCGTTTCCCTTCGTTGGAACGGACCTTAACCGCCTGCGAACTATTCGGGAGGGGAGCGGGTCGGTGAGGCTGGAAGGTGTCTTAATTCCGACAGCAGTCCACACGTGACTGAACAGTACTTTCCGAAGGCGCACCTGCTCTCAAGCGATCACGTCTGAAGCAAAATCACTTTCCAGCAACAGCAACTTCAAAACTCCGTTTTCCTGCACCTTGATGGACTCTGCGCACTCCTCTTGGAAACATTTCATTTCGATTCGCAGCATGAACATCGTGTCTCAAACTTCACTTCCTAACGCCGTGAAGGGAGGTTCCCCCATTCCGTCAGATACCCATCGGATAGCGGACCGAGAGACGCTCTAATCTCAGTCCAGCTCTGCGGCTCTACGCAGGCTCGTAAATACATAGCCTCAAGCAAGCCCGTCGACACGTATGCTTTTAATGCAGCATCTTCGCTTGCGACACCATCCTCGATAATCTGAAAAATGCCGACACGATCCTCTATACCGAATTCGCCCGCATGCTCGGCGAGCGCTTTGCCTAGCAATCCAAAAAGAACTGTAGTGGGGATATCCTTGCCCCACTCTTTAATGGCCGAACGTCGCGCCGAGTCAAACATATTGAACTTTGTTAGCTTCGCAACAAACTCCTGCCAATTACTCATTATTTTCCTCCCGAGGCATTTCTAAGGTCTCGCTGAACCGGCCAATCTTTCGTAGACATCTGCGGACCAAAATTTATAACAACTGAGGAGGTCGGCATATGCTGCAAGCGTTACATAGATAACCTAAAAATAAAGGCAGTCCAATGATAGGCCAGCAGTGCTTACGATCCCGGCAGCAGTCCAGTGATGGCGCAGGTAACAACCAACTGTTTGTCGTCAAACGGTCAAATCCAGCTCGAGCAGTGTCTCGTGGATCTGACCACTACACTTCTGTTCCGCCAACGGGCCATTGCTTCGCACCCTCTGCAAATACCCCTTCAGCAATAATCACTGCCTCAGCACCTCGAGACGGCTCGATCATCACTACGGTTAGACGTCCCTCCTCAATCGCGCGCAGCGCACGCTCCATGCTTTCAGATGGAAGGCGAATTGTCGCGTCCGAGAACGAATTTGACCAAACCATCAACTCTTCAAGCCTTCCGTCTGCAAAGCTATGCCAAGGAGTCGCCCTGACTCTGGATACAACGTTTTGAACGACAAAGTCCGATAGTCTGAACGACACAACGCCGAGGAACTCGAGCCGGGAATTCGCCCCCGATGTCTGGATAAACCCAATTCGAAGACTACCCACCGCTCTAGCTTGCCCGTGAGCAACAGCGACGATCCCGCCACGTTGCGAACGTTGACGATATGATTGCCCGGCACCACCGGCAGGTTTAGATTCTGAATCGTCGCCGCGATGATGTCGTCCGACATCGGCGGATGGTCCCACTACTCAACACCACCAACGCGCGACGATGGGAGGGCAAACCATAGCCCGCCGGGGTCACACCCCCCCGCGCCCGCCGCCAGCCATTCGCTCACGACCGAGTTAGCAATTTCCGCATTGGTTTCTCCGTACTGTGGCTGATGTAGCCAATCAAATTTGGTTCCACCGCCACCGATCACGGGCGTGGCACCACGTTCCAGAAGTGCAAATACACAGCGACGCACAAACTCTTCCAAGTCAGCACCGCTTAAACCAAACCCTTGCCGACCCGCCGGTACTATTTGCCACAATCCGACGGCGTCCACTGGCAGCTCATCGGCGACCGTCTGAATGTGCTCTGCGAGAGTGTGACCATAAAGTCTATGGCGGATGTCTAGTCTCATTTTTGATGTATCTTGAATCCAGAAGGCAATGCCTCATTATTGCTTGTAATTACATCGATTGTCGTACCGCTTCCAGTGCTAGTTCGAACTCCAAATACAGTCCCATCAGGCCGCTGATACCACGTACCTTTGCAACCTGACGGCGTGGAGGCCGGTTTTGCCCCACTCATTAACTGGGACTGAATTTCGGCAAACTGAGAGGGGGGAAACCGTTTGGATGTTCGCCCCCGCCCCTCGGCTGACATACCCCACCGGTCGGCCGTTTGGTAGAAGAATGTCGGCCATACTTGCGCTGCTTACGGCCACTCCTCTTGCAACCACCCCGCCGGTAATCGCAGTCACAACATTCAACCACCATCCGGGATCTCGCAATGCGCCCGCCCAGCTACTACCGAGCTGGTCAAACCCTGTAGATACCTGATCCGGATTCCTGAACAGGCCACCGAACACTATGTTGACAACCCCCGTCACACCCTGGGTCTGATAGTCAGGTTGCCCTGTCAATCGGCCTCTATTAAGTCCGTGCATGAACGTTGGGAGGTCGCCGCCGTCCATCACATAGTCAGTTTGCCCCGTCTGCGCGTTGTAGGCACCGTACCCATTAGGAACACCATTGGCATCAAGATAGGCAACTATTTGATAAGGTCCACTCGACAGTCCAAGCGGCTTACTGGACTCCGTTGTGACCTTTTGATACAGGGAACATTGATCACCTCCGCCACCCGCACATTTCTGCCTAATGCCATTAAAGTGCGCAATGGTGTTATTTAGCACTTCGTTCTGCGCCGCCAGTGCCGCCGCATTCGGATCGGCACCGACCGCACCCGCTGCTAGTCCGCTAAGTAACTGTGTAGCCGCAGAGATTATTGCAAGTTGCGCCGCGACCATTCCGGCCATCAGCGGCGCAAGCGCGCCAGCCATCATGGCCGACGCCATGATCATCCCGACCTGCTGAATCCCGAAGCTGCCGCCCTGCTTCACGAAATCGGTATGTAGATCGTTTTGCAGTGCCTGCTGGACGAAGTTGTCGCCCAGTTGTGCGGCGACGCCCGCGATGAACGCTTGCGTTGCAGCTTGGTCGACTTCTCCGTTCTGTCCCAGCAGTTGTAGTGCGCCGCCGATCTGGTTGAACTGATCGACGTTCAGCGTCAGTCCACCTGCGGCCGCACTCATGAAGCCGCCCG
>NZ_MAOS01000084.1:0-5461 GCF_001721285.1 Pandoraea sp. ISTKB | reverse complement strand
CGCATCGTTCCCCTGCCCGGGGTGACGGAGCAGCGGAGTATCGGACTGCTGGAACGCAACCGCCACGACAAGATGGGGATCACGACGGCAATTGCCCAGCAGGTGATGGCGCAGGGGTGAGGGGGATCACCGTTAGATTTTTGGGCACGAAAGTATCCGTCAGGTCACTTCAATAGACTACAGAAATTTCTTTGATAATCCGCGCGTTAAACAGATTTCTTATCTTTTTGTGGACACCCACTCCATCAAAAATTCGAATCTCTATGAAACACGCGATGGGTCATTCGATCTATTTTGACCACCAACGATCAAACTGTTCGAACTGCTCCAAAACATGAGCGAGGACATCTTCGTCCATTGAGGCCTCATATTTGATATCCATCGACGATCCGTCAACTCCACGTCTATCAAATTTCCAAGCCAAGCGATGCCCCGTCGAACTTGCAATCAATTCAAGTTGGAACACACCTCGCATATCAACCAGCGTAGAAGATTTTTCTCCTTTCCCATCCAACCCCACAAGAAAATCATCCCACGCCGAACACTCCAACCACAGACTTCCACTGTATCGAAACCGATGACCAAATTGATCCGCCTCCACCTCTACAACTACTCTCATTGACGGAACGCGCTCGTCAAGCTCGACAGCATCTACTAGTAGTCGAAACGGTCTTGCAATCTCCATCTTCATTTTCGGTTCACCTTCTAGTAGGTTGGGCATGAATCAGCGCGGGAAGTTGTCCCGGTTGACGAGGAGGGGAAAATTTAAGCTCCCAGCCGCTAACATTGATAAGCTGATTGTAGGGTACCCCCCCTTGTTGCCTCGGACACTGCCCCCTGCAAGTTGGCAAGCTGTTGCTGTGTCGCCATCTGTACAACTGTCGGCGGGTTATTTCTCGCAACCATTTGGACATACTCGGCCAAATGTTCCGTCGCATTACCGTGAACCCAGACGCTAGACCCGTTTGACAACGTCATTTCAAACGATTTGGGTAACACTGACCCTGGATAGTTTGCTTGCGTTGGCTTAATGAGGTCCCACACGGTTCCTGTGTAATTTCCCACCGTTTCCGGCGACCGTATTCCTGGCGAGGAATTGCCTGATATTTTGCTACTGCTGGCTCCGCCAAGCGTGCCGGAGCCAAGGGGTGCACGCGCTCCAAACAGGGAAAGCCCGGCACCCAACCCCTCCAAAGACTGCCCCAAATTTGCCGCCAAGATGGCTTGCTCAACCGACCCTCCACCGAACAGCACCGCACCCGATAGGATCGCACCGACAGGACTTCCCAACTGCGCATCCAACAGTGTCGCTCTTGCCGAAGGGTCAAGTGACAGAACTCTCGAATCACCACTGGCGAATGTGTAGATCCTGCCGTCGGGACTCGTCCAGACGTCGTTGCCGTTAACCTTCGCTTCCGCCTTTACGATTTGACACGCCGGTGAGTCACCGTTTGCACAGACAGCGCTCAACTGAGCATCCCGCAAGATGCTCGATTGCGCTAATAATTGAGCCACCCCGCAACTCGCCGCATCACTGCCCCCACTGGCAAGACAAGCTGCACTTGCCGCCTTGAACCGATCCGCTTCTGACGGCTTGTCAAAACCTTACGCCTTATGTTTAAGCCAGTTGTTCTGCGTCTCGTTCACCACCGGACCGCTGACGTTGATCGTCGCGTTAAACCCCGCGGCGTGCGATCGAGCAATTCGACGCCCGCACCTGTCGGCGAACATCGCGTCATCGCCGATGTATGACCGCGGCGCAAGGTCGCCGACGAAGGAAACTAACCAGAACACCGTGCCGTCACGCTTGACGACGCCATAAAGCACAAACCCGGCACGTGGCCGGGTGTGTCATAACTGCTGTCAGGAAATAACCAGCGCGCGCGTATTCTGCCCATAGGGCTCCCAGTTGGCTCGCTCAGTCTCCCGCCGTCTCAGACCAAAATTTATAAACCTGACCGAGCCTTGATCCCGACTGGGTACCTGCTGCCACACCGTAGGCCAACGTAACTGCTATCCGCACGGGATTGAGGATCGCGGAGCCAAAGCCGACGATAACTGGTTGTCCGTAATCCGCAAACCGCTTGCTTTCCGTCTTAAAGCCCCACCGCAACGAAGGATGATTCTTCAAAAGGACTGTGCCGAAGTACATGCCCACATCGATCGCCTTCGAGACCGTTTCGTCAGTCAATTCCTCATGCGGAACGTTCATCGGAAACGTTAGACGGGCTTCTATTGCTAGCGCTTCCGATTGTGTACGGTCGCGCGTTGACACCTGCGAGGCGAACCAATCGCCAAGTTCAATTAACGATGCTGGATCGAAGTTGGCACTCCAACTGCCGTGTCCGGCGCTTGCATTCACGCAGGACTGAAGAGTTGCCACTCGCTCCGGCACTATCGCAATGAACCACTCGTTATATTTCTTCAGCTCTTGCTTCGTGAGTGCCACAAAGTCAAGCGCACATGGAGGGCTAACTAGCTGGTAGGTCATCGTGCAATCATAAGTCAACTACTACCCCGATCTCCGAACTCTGAAGCGCTTTCGGCAGCAGCCCAGCCCCCAATAACCAACACCCATTCCGTTATCTCGCCTGGAGCGAATTCACTATCGTGCCGGTGGCAACGTCGTACTCCACGCGTCGGTCGCCCGAGCTCCCTGACAGAAAAAAACAGAGTCCTTCGTTAACGTAGTAGACATCCGAGAACACTGCATCGGATCCCACGTCGAATGGTTTCTCCAAGGCGCAGCGCATAGTGCCGTCTACGTTAAGAACATATGCCTTGTTCCGACACCGGTCGAACGGATTTTCGATGATTGCAACGCCGCTTTCATCCCTAAGTGGGCAGGCAATTCCATTTTCTGGGAACGCAATCGTAACTTCCCGGCTTCCTGCGCACCATGACACAGAAATTGGAAGCAATATCGCTACCGGCCTCCTCTGTGGATTATTAGCCCTGTCGTAGTTTGGATCAGCGTAATCCAATCTGAAGTCTAGGAGTTTTGACATATCTATCTCACTTAATCGCGCGCGAAGTGGATCGATCAGCCCTTCGTGGACATCTTCGAACCAAAATCTGTGACAACTGAGGAGGTTGGTATATGCGGCAAGCGTTACATAGATGACTTAAAAATAGAGGCGGTCCAATCATAGGCCGGAAGTGTTTGCGATCCCGGCAGCAGTCCAGTGATGGCGCAGGTAACAACCAATTGTTTGTCGTCAAACGGTCGGATCCAGCTCGAGCAGTGTCTCGTGGATCTCAAGTGATGAACCATCTTCATATTCGATGGAGTAAACCACCCCCGGAGGAAATCGTCTCAACCAAGGACTGGGGTCATTTTCAAAAACCCCTACGATCCAAGCCCGATCGCCCGGTCGATACCGCTGATCAGCGGAAGCTATAGCCCGGACGACGTCGTTGTAATCGAACTTTGCCATGATCGATAGTTAATCGGTAAATGTGGATTACTGTCCGGTGTCGTGATTGCAGGCAAATGCACATGAAGCGCTTGGGCCGCACGGTCCATTTGATTGGAATAACCTCCGCCGTCAAGCCCCCTCGCGGGCTTCCCATCAGACCCAACAAATTGTTGATAGTCACCACTAGGCGTGCGCTACGGGCAATAAATGGAGCGCGCCTATCCTGCAATGGAAGAGGGATTGTGGGCATGAAACGCTTTGAGTTTTTCAATGACTCGATCAAATGTCCGTTCTGCCACAGGATCTGCATCATGGTAGCGATCCCAGAAATCCCCCCCAAACTCTTTCGGCTCTATGCAATGGTGACCATTACCGAAATCAAAGAAACACCAATCGCTAGGGATGACTGGATCGACAACATCGAAGTATTGAAGCTCTACCAAGGAAGGAGTTCCATCGGAGTCCCGCTGGACTACAATCATCGCAGGACGGCCCGTCGGTTGAAGCTGAACGCCAAGAGCAAGATACATTTTGCCCAAGGTAAAACTGGGATCGACTCCTGATCCTTTGTAAGCTCGCGCCCTTGCATATCTCGCCATCATGGCCCCCCCTTTACCTTAAATTCACGGGTGACGTAGTCGACCGCGCCCGTAACCGAATTCATGTAGTAATGGACCTGCATTGACTGTCCGTCGGACATCGTCACAGATTGCGTCGTATCCTTACCCCAATCCATCGACAATCTCATTCGATCTGCTAAACCGGCAATCCACAATGCGTTGGCCTTGCCGATTCTCGTTGCACACCTATCTCAGAGTCGGAGTAACGTTCACAGTATCCGGTCCACCTTCCCATAGCCGACCAGTCTGTCGAGTTCAAGCACATCAAACGAATCACCGACCTTCACCGCATCCTTGAAATACTCCCAACTTGGATAGCTAATCCGCGTCTCTAACGTTTCTCCGGGATAGTGAAGATGATCATTTGCATACGTATGCACTCCGCTCACCAAGTGATCAACTGATTCGAATTTATGATGAGGGGAGTAGCCAGACCTCACCCCGTTTTTCTTCGGTGCATCAACGTCATCCGCGATGCGGATCGTCGCAACAATATGATGCAACATGGACTTCCCTAGAAGTCATGGCCAACGTTCTTCACAGTGAAATTAGTCAGAATCACCGATCCTGAATCGCCCTAGCTCGCGGGGATGGCGAGTCAACTCTGCTGGACGGCTAGGCAGGTCTGGGACTCGTGCCCTGCATTTCTTTGCGTTCGCTTACGGATCCTCGCTCAAGATGAGATCGCGCTCTCGCTCAAATATCAGATATGCAGCAGGCTCTCGATCATAGAACGCGTCCAGAAAGCCTGTCTGTAGCCAAGCCCCAGGCGCAATGCTAATCGAGCCGTTCTCGTGAATTTTTTGGCGCCAGTTAGAAGGCACCATGGTACTTACGACATCGAAACATTCAGCTTGATGTCCCCCCATGCTCGGCCACTCACCCTCCCGAGCGGACGTGATGATCCCATAGCTACGTCTCCCAAGTGGGTCGATCTCAATACTCATAACGCAGTAGGTGCGTCCGAGCTTTAGCCACGGCGAAAACTCAACTTCGCGACCGAAAGCATCGAGTAAACGTATGCACTTAACTTTCATCGCTTCTGGACCGGTCAGCCTTTCGTAGACATCTTCGGACCAAAATCTTTGGTAACTGAGGATGTCGACATATGCGGCAAGCGTTACAAAGATAACTTAAAAATAGCGGCAGTCCATTCATGGGCCGGAAGTGCTTGCGATCCCGGCAGCATTCCAAAAATCTTAACTTAGTGTCCAGTTAGCCGGCCGCAGCCCAGTGAGGGGACATCACCATCACTGCTGCGGTTACGCAGCCGGGGGGGATGGGGTGACTCTCGGCGCTCGTGCTCAACTACGGGCTAGGTTGCACTGCCCTTGGGCTAATGCTGCCTAGCTTCTACTCGGAAGTGAGCGAATTGCCTTGCTCAAATTGCGCTTCGGTAATCCTCAAATTCCCACGCAAACA
>NZ_MAOS01000083.1:0-191930 GCF_001721285.1 Pandoraea sp. ISTKB | reverse complement strand
GGTAAGCAAAAGGCAGCGTAGGCGGGGCATAAAGAGGTACCGCGGAGGTGTGAGCGACGGCACGACCGCCGCGCAGCAGTTGCGGAGCACGTGCGTGGTGGTTGTGGCGTCGCGTTGGCGCTGGAGAAGAGCGGTGTCGACGCAACGAGGGGGGTGGAAACAGCGCGCGGGAAGCGGGCGGTTTCGGTGGAGGTACTGAGGGCGGGGAGGGAGACGGGCCGGGGCCCCTTTCTGCAGCGAGTTGGGTTTATGTCTGAGCGGCGGAAAGGGGCTCCGGCCCGTCAGGCGGGGGGTGTTAACCCGCCTTAGCAAGCACTAACAAACGTAAAGAAAAATCAGTCAGCAGGAACAACCGCAGTCACTTCGATCTCGACCTTGGCTTCGTCCTCGACGAGATCCGCCACTTCGACGGCGGTCATCGCAGGAAAGTGCCGACCGATGACGGCGCGGTAGTGTTCCCCGATGGCGGGATAATTCGCCACGTACTCGCGTTTATCCTTCACGTACCAGGTCATACGGACGATATGTTCCGGCTTGGCCTTCCCTTCGGCGAGAATCGCGACAATATTCTCGAGCGTCTGACGCACTTGAAGTGCGAAATCATCCGTCTCAAAGCGTTGCTGCGCGTTCCAGCCGATCTGACCGCCCACAAACACGATGCGGCTGCCTGCCGTCATCTCGAAGGCCATGCCATTGGCATAGCCGCGCGGTTTCGCCCATTCGGGCGGTTGGAGAACTTGCAGCATCAGGACACTCCTTCAATCACAGAATCGGGTGCGGCAAAGCGCACAATCGCATTGCGCTGGGCGGGGGGCACGGCGATCGGGGCGGGTCGACCGCCTTCGCCTTTCGCCACCCAGACCAGCACCAGCGTAGCTTGCAGGCGCGTCTCGTCGTTAGCGCCGGCGAACCGGATACGCAGAGTCATCGACGAGCGGCCGAGGCGGGTTACTTCGAGCGAGCGCACCAGCGTCTCGCCCAGAAAACTTGGGGCACTGAAACGGCATTCGATGTTGGCCGTGGGCACGCCCATGCCGTCGCGCAGGTGCATCTCGCCGAACGACAGGTTGAGTCCTTCCGCGCACCAGTCCTCGACCAGATCGTTGATCATCTCGAAGTAGCGCGGATAAAACACGATGCCTGCCGGGTCACAGTGTTTGAACCGGACCAGCAACGGCTTCACGAAAGCGTGTTCCGCCACGTTCGCCTGCGCCATCATTCCTCCCCTTTCACAAAAGTCAGTGGGTGCCCACTGGAGCCCCCACTTCATCAATCGGCTTCGGCTTATTGCGCCATTTGCCGGAGCTTGAAGCGTTGCAGTTTGCCGGTCTCCGTGCGCGGCAGCGTGTCCACGAACTCGATTGCGCGCGGGTACTTGTACGGTGCGATGTTAGCCTTCACATACTCCTGAAGCGCTTTCACCATCGCGTCGTCGTGGGGCTGCCCGGCCTTGAGCACCACATAGGCCTTCACGATCTGGCCGCGAGCGTCGTCGTTCGCACCGACCACACCGCACTCCGCCACGGCCGGATGCTGCAACAGTGCCGACTCCACTTCCGGGCCCGCGATGTTATAGCCTGCGGAGACGATCATGTCGTCCGAGCGGGCCTGATAGTAGTAATTGCCCGCTTCGTCGCACATGAACGTGTCGCCCGGCAGGTTCCAGCCCTGCTTCACGTAATTCGTCTGACGCGAGTCCGCGAGATAGCGGCACCCCGTCGGCCCTTTCACCGCCAGCTTGCCCACCTTCCCCGGCGGGAGCGGTTGCATGTTCTCGTCCACGATCATCGCGATATAGCCGGGGACCGGCTTGCCGATCGCACCCGGCACGACGTCGCCGTTCGCTGCCGAGATAAAGATGTGGATCATCTCCGTGCCGCCGATGCCATCGATCATCTCGATGCCCGACGCCTGCTTCCATAGCTGTCGGGTGGCGTCAGGCAGCGCCTCGCCCGCCGACACCGTCTTCCTCAGACTCGACAGATCGTACTTGCCGACGAGTGCGGCCATCTGGCGATAGAACGTCGGCGCCGTGAAACAGATCGTCGCGCGATAGTCGGCGATGGCTTGCAGCAGACTGTCCGGTGTGAGCTTTTCCAGCAGCACCGTCGCTGCGCCGACGCGCAACGGGAACGTCAGCAAGCCGCCTGTGCCGAAAGTGAACGCTAACGGGGGAGTGCCGCAGAAGACATCGTCCGGCCCTGGCTTGAGCACGTGGCGCGGGAACAGATCGCACATCGCCAGCACGTCGCGATGGAAATGCATCGTGCCCTTCGGCTGCCCCGTCGTGCCGCTCGTGAAGGCGATCAGACAGACGTCGTCCACCGCCGTGTCGCAGGCGTCGAAGCTCGCCGGCTGACGGGCCATGCGGGCCTCCAGTGAGTCCTCACCAACGTCGTGAAAATAGACCACCTTCGACAGCACCGGGCAGTAATACTCATGCCCCGGCTGACGATTGAACTCCAGCTCTTCCTTGAGACGACCGTCACACAGCGCGGCACTCACTTCCGCCTTGTCGACGATCTGCTTGAGTTCCTTCGCGCGCAGCAGCGGCATCGTGGGCACGCCGACGAGTCCGGCCTTGATCACGGCAAGCCAGGCGGCGGCCATGAACAGATTGTTCGGGCCGCGCAGCAGCACACGGTTGCCCGGCACCAGCGCCATATCGTTACGCAGCACATGGGCGATGCGATCGACCATCTCGCGCAGGCCGAGATAAGTCGTGGTCGTCGGCTTTCCATTTTCGACCGAATAAATCGCCGGCGCGTCACCGCGTCCCTGTGCGATCGTGCGGTCCAGCAGTTCGGCGGCGCAATTGATGCGCGCCGGATATGCCACGTCCGGATTGTCGAGCAGAAACTCGGGCCACTGATCCGCAGGCGGCAGATTGTCGCGCGCGAAAGTGTCGAGATGTCCAGATCGTTCCATGTGCTTCTCCTTGCCCCCGGTAATCCAGCATGACGCCGACGCTACGCGTCAGACCCAGTCCTAGTGCTTCCAAGTGTTATTGCAAGACGCCATGCCATCCCTGTCTCCGTGGGTTGCCACTGCGCACATCACAAGTCCTGCCAAACCACGTTCCAGCCTGTGCCGCTGCCTGTGCCGCTATACGGCGCGACTTCCACGTCCCGCACGTCGAACGCCAAAGATCAGTCGTCCTTGAGCAACTCGCGCGCGATGATCAGTTTTTGCACTTCCGTTGCCCCTTCGTAAATCCGCAGCGAGCGGATCTCGCGATACAGACGTTCCACCACCGCGCCCGACACCACGCCCGCACCGCCGAACATCTGCAATGCCCGGTCGATGACCTGCTGCGCAGACTCCGTCGAGAACATCTTCGCCATCGCCGCTTCGCGCGTCGTGCGCTGCCCCAGCACGTCGCGCTGCCATGCGGCGCGGTATGTCAGCAACGCGGCGGCGTCCACCGACGTGGCCATATCGCCCAGCGCCGCCTGCGTCAGTTGGAAGTCGGCCAGCGTCTGACCGAACATCTTGCGCGACTTTGCGCGCGCCAACCCTTCGTCCAGCGCACGACGCGCAAAACCCAGCGCGGCTGCGGCCACCGATGCGCGGAAAATATCCAGCGTCATCATCGCGACCTTGAAGCCCTGCCCTGCCTCACCCAGACGTTGCGACGCGGGCACGCGGCAGTTCTCGAACTTCAGACGCGCCAGCGGGTGCGGCGCGCTCACGTCGATGCGCTCGGCAATCGTCAGCCCCGGCGTGTCGGCATCGACCACGAACGCGCTGATGCCGCGTGCGCCCGGCGCTTCGCCCGTACGCACGAACACACAGTAAAAGTCTGCAATGCCGCCGTTCGAAATCCACGTCTTCTCGCCGTTCAGCACGTAGGCGTCGCCGTCCGAGGTCGCCGAACAGGCCATGGCGGCGACATCTGAACCGGCGTCCGGCTCCGACAACGCGAAAGCGGCAATCGCCTCGCCCGAAGCCACGCGCGGCAGATAGCGCTGCTTGAGCGCGTCGCTGCCCGCAAGCGTGATCGCGCCGCTGCCGAGCCCCTGCATCGCGAACGCGAAGTCCGCGAGACCGTCGTGCCGCGCCAGCGTTTCGCGCAGCACGCAAAGCGCTCGTGAATCGAGCTTCTCCAGCGCACCGCCGTGGCTGGCGGGCACGCAATACTTCAGCCATCCCGCGCGGCCCAACTGGCGCACCAGCGATACGCACGTCGCATCCGTATCGGCGTGATGATCGACCGTCAGCTCGCGCGTGCACCACGCGTCGAGCGTTGTGCCCAGATGACGGTGCGCGTCTTCAAAAAACGGCCACGCGAGAAAATCGGCATTGCGGGCGTTGTGAGGAGTGATTGCGCTCATGACGTCAGTCGCCCTTGAAGACCGGCTTTTGCTTGGCGACGAAAGCGTCGTAAGCCCGGCGGAAATCCTTCGTCTGCATGCAGATGGCCTGCGCTTCGGCTTCCGCCTCGATGGCCTCGTCCACGCCCATGTTCCATTCCTGATGCAGCAACTTCTTCGTCACGCCGTGCGCGAAAGTCGGGCCGCAGGCGATCTGATCGGCCAGCGTCTGCGCAGCCGAGAGCACCGCGCCGCCGTCATGCAACGCGTTGAAGAAGCCCCATTGCGCGCCCTCTTCGGCCGTCATCACGCGACCGGTGTAGAGCAGTTCCGAGGCACGTCCCTGCCCGATCATGCGCGGCAGCAACGTGCATGCGCCCATGTCGGCGCCGGCCAGTCCCACGCGCACGAAGAGGAACGCCGTCTTCGTTTGCGGCGTGCCCAGACGCATGTCCGACGCCAGCGCCACCATCGCGCCCGCGCCGGCGCAAATGCCGTCGATCGCGCTGATGATCGGCTGCGGGCAGGCGCGCATCGCCTTGACGAGATCGCCCGTCATGCGCGTGAAATCCAGCAGTTCCGGCATGCTCATCTGCGTGAGCGGACCGATGATTTCGTGGACGTCGCCGCCCGAACAGAAATTGCCGCCCGCACCGGTCACGACGACCGTCTTGATGTCCGTCGCATAGACCAGCCCGCGGAAGAGGTCGCGCAGTTCCGCATACGAGTCGAACGTCAGCGGATTCTTCTTGTCGGGACGGTTCAGCGTGATCGTGCCGATGCTCGGACGCCCTTGCGCGTCGTTCGACACCGACCACAGAAAATGCTTGGCTTCGTAGTTCGCGAAGGGACGCTTGTGATGCGCCATCGTCAGTTTCACGTCACTCATGGGCCAATCTCCTTTGGCAGCTTGCCTTTGACTTGCTCTCGGATCGCCGGGCTTCATTGCGCGCGTGGACAACGCTTGCATGCCGGGCAGTCCCGCTTAATAAAAATGACGACGGACGGCCTCATCCCGGCCCGGCGTCATGAATCGTTCATCGTCAGCCTTAGCCGACCGTCACTTCCCCGCCGGCAACCGCAATCGACTGCCCCGTCATCGACGCTGCACCCGGCTGACAGAGCCACAGCACGGCGTCGGCAACCTCTTGCGGCTGCACGAGACGTGCCTGCGGATTGCGCTTGGCCAGTTCCGCGCGCGCTTCGTCTTCACTGCGGCCCGTCTTCGCGACGATGTTCGCCACGGCGTCGCGCACGATATCCGTCTCCGTGTAGCCCGGACAGACGGCATTCACCGTCACGCCCTTCTTCGCCACTTCGAGCGCCAGCGCGCGCGTCAGACCGACCACGCCGTGCTTGGCCGCGCAATAAGCCGTGACATACGGGTAGCCGATCAGACCCGCCGTGCTCGCCACGTTCACGATGCGTCCCCATCCTGCCGTGAGCATGGCGGGCAGCGCCGCCGAAATGCAGTGATACGTTCCCGTCAGATTGACGTCGATCATCTGCTGCCAGAGCTGGGCGTCCGTCTTGCCGAACGGGGCGCTCACGGCCTGTCCGGCGTTATTGACGAGCACCTGCACCGGGCCGAAGCGCCCGGCGGCACGGGCGAATGCCGCTTCCACGGCGGTGGCATCGGAGATGTCGGCGCTCACCCACGCGACCTCACCGTGCGACGCCAGTGCGCTCACGCCTTCGGCGAGCTTGGCTTCGCTGCGCCCCAGCAACGTCACACGCGCGCCCTGCGCGAGCAGCGAGCGGGCCACGGCTTCGCCGATGCCGCGCGCGCCGCCCGTCACGAGCGCGTGCACGCCTTTGAGTGATGCCGGTGCCGTAGCGGTGGCGCTTGTCGTAGACGTCATGAACTGTCCTTATTTACCGATCTGTTGAGCGTAGGCGGCAGCACGCTCCAGATTGGTCTCGTACTGACGTTTGCCGGCATAGTACTGCGACGGCCACGGCAAGTCCTTGTAGCCGATCTTCGCGGCTTCATGCAGCGTCCAGAACGGATCGGCCAGATGCGGACGCGCCAGCGCACACAGGTCGGCACGACCGGACGCGATGATGCTGTTCACGTGATCCGCCTCGAAGATCGCACCGACGGCAATCGTCGGCACACCGGCCTCGTTGCGCACACGATCGGCAAAGGGCGTCTGGAACATACGGCCGTAGACCGGCTTTTCTTCCTTGCTGACCTGTCCCGACGAGCAATCGATGAGATCGGTGCCGGCGTCCTTGAAGGCACGCGCAATCGCGACGGCGTCGTCCGGCGTGATGCCGCCCTCGACCCAGTCATGGGCCGAGATACGCACCGACATCGGTTTCGCAGCGGGCCAGACGTCGCGCACGGCGTGGAAGACTTCCAGCGGATAGCGCAGACGGTTTTCCAGCGAGCCGCCGTATTCGTCCTGCCGATGGTTCGTGAGCGGCGAGATGAAACTCGACAGCAGATAGCCGTGCGCGCAGTGCAGCTCCAACCAGTCGAAACCGGCTTCGGCGGCGCGGCGGGCAGCTTGCACGAAATCGTCCTTGACGCGGTCCATGTCGGCGCGCGTCATCTCACGCGGCGTTTGCGACACGCCGTCCATATAAGGCAGCGCGGAGGCCGAGATCAGCGGCCAGTTGCCGTCCTTGAGGGGCTGATCGATGCCGTCCCACGCGAGGCGCGTCGAGCCCTTGCGTCCGGCGTGACCGATCTGCATGGCGATCTTGGCGTCGCTGCCCGAGTGCACGAAGTCGACGATGCGCTTCCACGCGTCGCGTTGTGCGTCGTTCCACAGACCGGGGCATCCGGGCGTGATGCGCGCGTCGGGCGACACGCAGGTCATCTCCGCGACGATCATGCCCGCGCCGCCGAGAGCGCGACTGCCGAGGTGAACGAGGTGGAAGTCGCCGGGCACGCCGTCGACGGCCGAGTACATCGCCATCGGCGACATCACGATACGGTTCTTGAGCGTGAGTTCGCGGGCACGGAACGGCGTGAACATCGGCGGAATCGCGTGCTGGCCATCGGCGCGTTTCACACCGGCGTGCGCAGCGAGCCAGTCTTCGAAGCCTTCGACGTACGCGGCGTCGCGCACCCGCAGGTTTTCGTGCGAAATGCGTTGTGAGCGCGTGAGCAGCGAATAGGCGAATTGCTCGGGTTCGAAGCGGGCGTAACGATCGACAGTCTCGAACCATTCCGTCGAATTGCGCGCGGCGTTCTGGATCTTGAGCACTTCGATGCTGCGCACGGCTTCGTAGTCGGCCAGCACGCGTGGCAGCGCATCGATGCCCTGCGTACCGAGGCCGTCGGCCAGTGCGATGGCGTCTTCGAGGGCGAGCTTGGTGCCCGAGCCGATGGAGAAGTGCGCGGTGTGCGCCGCGTCGCCCATCAGTACGACGGGCACGAGCTTGCTGTCGACGTTGGCCCAATGGACCCAGTGTTCGCAGATCACGCGGGGGAATTGAATCCAGATGGCGGAGCCGCGCAGGTGCTTGGCGTTGCTCATCAACTCGTGACCGCCGAGGTACTTGGCGAAGAGGTTTTCGCAGAACTTCACACCCTCTTCCTGGCTCATCTGGTCGATGCCATGGGCGCGCCAGACCGACTCGGGCGTCTCGACGATGAACGTCGACGTATCGGCATCGAACTGATAGGCGTGCGCCTGGAACCAGCCGTGTTCCGTCTTTTCGAAGGCGAACGTGAAGGCGTCGAAGCGCTGATGGGTGCCGAGCCACACGAAGCGGTTCTGACGGGTGTCGATATCCGGACGATACGTGTCGGCGTAGCGGGTACGGATGCGGCTGTTGAGGCCATCGGAGGCGATCACCAGATCGGCCTGATAACGGCGGGCGATTTCCTGATCGTCAGAGACGTCGGTCTCGAACACGAGTTCGACGCCGAGCGCTTCACAGCGGGCTTGCAGGATGTTGAGCAGCTTCTTGCGGCCGATGCCGATGAAACCGTGCCCGCCCGAGGTGATCGTGCGACCCTCGAAATGGATATCGATATCGTCCCAATGGTTGAAGGCGGCGTTGATTTGCGCGGCGCTTTCCGGATCGGCGACCTGGAGGTTGTCCATCGTGGCGTCGGAGAACACAACGCCCCAGCCGAACGTGTCGTAGGGACGGTTGCGCTCCACCACCACTACACGATGGGAAGGTTCGCGAAGCTTCATCAACAACCCGAAATACAGACCTGCGGGCCCGCCACCGATACAGACGATATTCATCTCCAGCCTCCGGATTCACCGATCGCGTCGCACCTACCCAAGCGTCCGATCTTTGTTAAATCGTAAATAGTTTATGCCTAAAATACTAGCGAAAAAAATTAGCGACGGCAAGGTCGGCGGCAGATGGTGCCGCTTGGGGAGGGAAAGTCCTTAGATGGGGGAATACAGGGAGACTGCGCTCGTCGCGCCTTGGTTTATCAGACGAAGACCAAAGCAATCTACGGCCGTTACCCGATGGGTTCGCGCAATGCGCCGCGTCATCATTGCTCCCGGTGCTGCGCTGCGAGGCGTCAGCGTACAGAGTACGCGCCACCCCGCGTGGCACGCTCACGGAAACGACCGAAGGCTTGGATGAGCCGATCAACCATCAGAGAGGAATTCGATGCACGCATGCCCCATCCCCGACGCCGTGTTGGCCGACAATGACGCCGTAGAAATGCTGCGTGTCTGGACGGCCGAGAAGGCCATGTACTGCTCGATGAAGGTCGGGATGTATCAGGAAACCCGCCAGATTTCGGAGGAGGCTGTCTGGGGCGTAATCCTTGCGGACGTTGCCAGACAAGTCTCGGACGCATTACAACGCGCTTCCCCCGGTACGCAAGCCGACTCGCTTGCCATGGTGCGGGACCATTTCCTCAACGAATTGCGCGCACCCTCCGTCCAGAGTACGGAAGATGCGCCTCAGCAACGTCACTGAAGCGCATCTTGCCTCGACGTTACGTCAAGTTCAGCGCGCCCCCATCCGCGTGCGCGCAATCAGCAACGTTGTCAGGCTGATCGCTGCCCCCACCATCAGATAGAGCCCGGGGGCCAGCTTGTTGCCCGTCGCCGCGATCAGCCAGGCGACGGCCAACGGGGTGAAGCCGCCGAAGATCGTCGTCCCGAGGTTGTAGCCCACCGCCATGCCAGTGGCGCGCGTTCGCGTCGGAAACAGCGATGACATCAGGGCCGGGATCGGCGCGAAGTACACCGCCTTCAACGTGCCGACCCACAACATCACCACCATCATCGTCGCCAGCGAGGCATGTGCGTTCATGAAAGCAAACGCCGGATACACCGTACACAGGAACAGCACGCCCGCCACCAGCATGATGCGAATGCGCCCGACCTTGTCCGACCAGTGCCCGACGAACGGCGTGAGCGTCATAATCACGAACCCCGTGACCAGTGTCGCGATAAAGCCCTGCGACGGCGGCAAACCGAGTTGCTTCGTGGCATACGTCGGCATATACAGAATCATGTAGTTCGCCGTCGTCGTCAGAATCAACGCGCCAATGGACACCAGCAGACGCGACTTCTGCGTAGCCAGCACCTCCCACACCGGCGACTTGTCCGGCGCCGCCCCATCCCCGGCTACCGTCTGCGCCGCCTGCTTTCGTGCAACATCCTTTGCGAACGCCGGCGTCTCGTCGACATACTTGCGGATGTACAACCCAATCGGCCCGACCAGCATCCCGAAGAGGAACGGAAGACGCCATCCCCAGGATTCGAGTTGCGGCTGCGTCAGCGCGCCGGTCAGCACAGCACCGAACGCCGACGCCAGCAACGTGCTCGCGCCCTGACTCGCGAACTGCCAGCTCGACATGAAGCCCGGCCGGTTCGGCACATGCTCGACGAGAAACGCCGTCGAACTCCCGAACTCGCCGCCCGCCGAAAAGCCCTGCATCAGACGCGACAGAAAGATGCCGATGGGCGCCCACACGCCAATCGCGGCATACGTCGGCATAAAGGCAATCAACCCGGTGCCCACCGTCATCATCGCAATCGACAACATCAGCGACGCCCGTCGACCATGGCGATCGGCATACGCGCCAAGCACGAACGCGCCCAACGGACGCGCCAGATACGACAGCGCAAAAGTGCCCAGCGCCATCAGCAACGACACGGTCTCGTCATGCGCCGGAAAAAACAGCTTCGAGATCGTCACGGCAAAGTACCCGTAGACGATCAGGTCGTACCATTCCAGCGCATTGCCAATCGACGTCGCGACGATCAGCTTGTAGACGGGCACCTCGCTGCGCACCCCGGCCTTCGCGTCGCCCGAAGCCTCATGTACCTGATCCGCCCCCGCAGCAGCAGTACTGTTCATCGCGGTTTCCCCTCGTTCAGGTTCACATCCCCCAGATCCCAGAACAACCCCGCCATGATCTGCAACGCTTCACGCGCGACCGATCCCAGCAAATGCTCGTCCGGCGCGTGCTGCGAACACGCCGGATAGGAGTGCGGCACCCACAGCGTCGGCAGGCCGAGCACGTCCGCGAAAACGTCGTTCGGCAACGTGCCGCCAAGGTTCGGCAACAGCACCGGCGGCTTGCCGGTCGTCTCACGCATCGACCCCAGCGCCCACAGCACCCACGGATCTTCCGGGTCGAGACGCGTCGCCATCACCCCACGCTCGACCTCGACGTCCACCATCGGGAAGCCATGCGCGTCGAGGTGCGCACGAACGATGTCGCCCAGACGCTCCCAATCCGTGCCGACCACGAACCGGATCTGCATGTGCGCATAGGCGTAAGGCGGAATCGCGTTGACAGGCTTCTCCGGATTGCCCGTCTTGAACGCCAGCACCTCGATGTTGTTCCAGCCGATCACGCGCTCGGTCGGCGTGAGCCCCGGCTCGCCATAGTCGACGTCGACCGTCGGATCGTTCGGACCGCCGCCGACTTCCAGCCCGGCCAGCGCGCGTCGGACGGATTCAGGCAGCGCCGGCGGACGCAGTCCCTCGACGAGAATCTTGCCGTTGCCATCGACCATCGACGCGATCGCATTGGCCAGCACGACGCCCGGATTGCGCAGCAAGCCGCCCCAGTTGCCCGAGTGATGACCGCCCTCGCGCAGGTTGAGACTGAGCTTGAAGTTGACGAGACCGCGCGAGCCAAGGAACACCGTCGGACGTGCCGCCGACAGACGCGGGCCGTCCGACGCAATCAACACGTCGGCGCTGAGTTCGTCGCGCAATTGCTCGCAAATCGCATGCAAGCCCGGCGATCCCATTTCCTCGCCCATCTCCACGATCATCTTCACGTTGTAGCCAAGCTTGCCGCCACGCGCCGCGAGCACCTCGGCCAGCGCCGCCAGATTGATCGTGTGCTGCCCCTTGTTGTCGGCAGTACCGCGGCCGTACCAGCGATCGCCTTCGACGACGATGTCCCACGGCTTGAGGCCATCGCGCCACTGCGCGTCGTAACCGCGCACGACATCGCCGTGCCCGTAGGTCAGCACCGTCGGCAATCCGTCCCCTTCACGGCGCTCCGCAATGAGAAACGGCCCGCCGCCGGGCACGGGATTCGCCACGATTCGCGACGTGAAACCCAGCGCGGCAAGCGCAGGGGTCATCTCGTCGGAGAGGTACGCATTAAGGATGTCGCCGCTATCCGCTTCCTGACTCTCGGTCTTGTAAGCGACGCGACGATTGAGGGTATCGAGGAACGCGCCCGAATCGAAATGGGCGGTGGCTTGAGTAATGGCTGCGCTACGGGTCACTGCTTGTCTCCAGATGGCTATGTGGGCACGGCGGCCGATCTCGCACATCGCTGCGACGCGTGTCGGTAGCACGCTGCGGCACAACCGTTCAGGCCATTCTAGGAGTCGATATTTTTGACAACAATGATAATATTTCGAAGGTTTCTTTGCCGTTTCGGCAAAGCAAAACTGTCGACTGAAATGCCCTTTCGCGCCCTTGCGCGACGCTTAGGCCTCGTCTCCGTCACTCATTTCTCGCTAGTCATGCAAACTCACGCCCTGCGTTACTTTCTCGAAGTCGCCCGGACCGGATCGCTCAGTCGCGCGTCGGAACGGCTGCATGTCGCGGTGTCGGCGCTGAGCCGACAGATTGCCAAGCTGGAGGAGGATCTGGGCACGCCGCTGTTCGAGCGGCGCCCGCGCGGCATGGTGCTGAGTGAGGCAGGCGAGCTGCTCGCCGATCACGCACGTCGCGTGTTGCTCGATGCAGAACGCGTCACCTCGGAAATTCGTGGGCTGACGGAAGTGGGACGCGCCACGATTCGTGTCGCCAGTGCGGAGGGCGTGGCGCGCGACTTCCTGCCGCAGGTCTTCGCCCGCTTTCGCGAAACCTATCCCGGCGCGCATTTTCTGTTGGACGTCGTCTCACCGTTCGTTGCCACTGAGCGCGTACGCGACGGCGAAGCCGATATCGCTGTGTGTTTCAGCGTGGCACCGGAAAAAGGCGTTCAGGTCGTGCACACGCAACCGGCACCGATTTACGCACTGATGGCCAAAGCGCACCCGCTCGCCAAACGACGCGACATCGCACTCGCCGATCTCCTGCCGTATCCGCTGGCACTGTCGAACGCGGGCGTGACGATTCGCCAGATGTTCGACCTATGCTGCACCCTGGAAGGCCTGCTGTTCGAACCCGTCTTCATCAGCAACTACCACGCGGCACTGCACAGCTTCGTGCGCTCGGGCAATGCCGTCACGCTCACCGGCCTGCTGACGGTGCGCAGCCGTCTGACGCCGGAAGGGCTCGTCGCTATCCCCATCCGCAACCCCGCCCTGCACCAGCGATCGCTGCAAGTCCAAACGATGGCCGGACGCACCCTGCCAGCCCCTGTCGAAGCGTTTCTGGGCCTGCTCATCGACGCGATTCGCGCGCCGGAGATTCTCGACAAGCCATTCGCATAGTTTCGCGCAGGCTCACGCAACCGTCCGGCAAACCGCTCATTGGTGTTCGGGGGCCGCAGGCGACGCAGCCGCAGCCTGCGCGTGTGCATCGCCATCCTCGCTCCCCATCTGCTCCCGATCCGTTAGCTGCGCAAAGATCCAGGACGAGCAGCACGTGATCAGCCCCACGCACCCGAACGTCGCACGGAAAGCGGGGAGCGCGCCCACCCCGGCCGCCTCACCGAATGCGCCGGTGAACGTCACCAGCAGCGCACCGCCGACCGTCAGGCCAAAACTCATGGCCAGCATCTGCACGAGCGAGAACAGACTGTTGCCGCCGCTCGCGTCGTCGGGATTCAGATCCTTCAGCGTGAGCGTGTTCATAGCAGTGAACTGAATCGAGTTGATGCCCCCGAGAATGCCCAACTGAACGATGAGCAGCGGCACCGGATAGGTCGGTGTGACGAGCGAGAAGCTGGCGATCACGCAACCGGCAAGGATCGTGTTCCAGACCAGTACCGGCCGATACCCGTAACGCACGACCAGATACGTTGCGAGGCGCTTGGCAAAGATGCCCGTGATCGTGATCGGCAGCATCAACAGCCCCGCCTCGAACGCCGAGTAGCCGAGACTCACCTGCAACAGTAACGGCACGAGATACGGCACGGCCGCGATCCCGATACGCGCAAAGAGATTGCCGAGCAACCCGACGCTGAACGTGTGCACCTTGAACATCGCCAGCGAGAACAACGGCTGCGGCGCGCGATTCGCGTACAGTCCGTAAGCGACGAACCCCGCGAAACCCAGCACCAGCAACACCAGCATCAACGCATGCGCACCCGCAATGTCCGCATGGCGATCGAGCGCCAGCGACGTCGCCACCATGCCCACCGACAGCAGCAAATACCCTTTGATGTCGAACGACGTTCGATGCGGCGCACGCGCATTGGCCAGAAAGAAGTGCGCGGCAACGCATCCCGCCACGCCCACCGGCACGTTGATCAGAAACACCCAATGCCACGACGCCACCTTGACGAGCCACCCGCCCAGCGTCGGCCCGATCAGCGGTCCGATCATGCCCGGCACGGCCACGAACGCCAGCGCCTGCAAGTACTGTTCGCGCGGGAACGTGCGCAACACGGCGAGACGCCCGACCGGCAACAGCATCGCCCCGCCGAATCCCTGCACGATGCGCCACACGACCAGCGCCTCCAGCGTGCCGGAATAAGCACACATCGCCGAGCCGATGGAGAAAATCGTCAACGCACTGGAGAACACGACGCGCGTGCCCAGTCGATCCGCGAGCCAGCCGGACAAGGGAATCGTCACCGCCATCGTGAGCGCATAGGCGATCACAACGGCCTGCATGTGCAGCGGGGATTGACCGAGGTCGCGCGCCATCGCGGGCAGCGCCGTGTTGACGATGGTCGAATCGAGCGTCTGCATGAAGAAGCCGACGGAGACCACGAGAAGCATGGCTTTCTGCCGCCAGGCGGCCGGATGGGAAGATGTCATGTCGATGAGTGATGAGCGGGCATGAGCACCTGGGCATCATACCGGTGTTGCCCGGCGCGCTGTCGCAATGCGACGCCGGTTATCGATATCGAAACACATTCGCCATCCAAATGCACTGCGGCGCAGTCCGAAAAATCGGCTGCGCCGCAGCTTGACGTCCTCAGTCGTCGGTCCCGTCGTCTGACTGAATTACATCGTCACGCGCTACACGTAGCGTGTGCGTCCTACCGTCATGCGTCAGGTGCCCTTCACCGCGTCGCGCACCTGCTCCAGCGCGGCCGGATCCTCGATCGTGATCAGATCGCCGGTCTCGCGCCCCTCGCAGATCGCCTGAATGGCGCGGCGAAGCAACTTGCCGGAGCGTGTCTTGGGTAGCATCGAGACGAAGAACACGCGGGCCGGACGCGCCACCGCCCCCAATTGCTTGTCCACCGTCTTCATGACGTCGCCTTCGAGCGCCAGACGCGCCTGCGTCGTGTCCACCTCCTCCGGCCGACGCAGCACCGCGAAGGCCATCGCCACCTGGCCCTTGAGCGCGTCCTGCACGCCGATCACGGCGACTTCGGCCACTGCCGGATGGCTGGCGATGCTCTCCTCGATCTCGCGCGAACCGAGCCGGTGCCCGGCCACGTTGATGACGTCGTCGGTGCGCCCGAGAATGAAGTAGTAGCCATCCTCGTCGCGCACGCCCCAGTCGAAGCTCGAATACAGCATGCGCCCCGGCACCGTCTGCCAGTACGTCTTGATGAAGCGCTCGTCGTCGCCCCACAGCGTGCTCAGACATCCCGGCGGCATCGGCCCTTCGATGGCCAGCACGCCCTTCTCGTTCGGGCCGCAGTCCTCGCCGGTCGCTTCGTTGACAAGCTTCACGTCGTAGCCGTACACCGGTTTGCCGGGCGATCCGAGCTTGCTCGGGAGAACTTCCACACCTCGTGCCATGCCCAGAATCGGCCAGCCCGTCTCCGTCTGCCAGTAGTTGTCGACGACCGGCTTGCCGACGCCTTCCGTCAGCCATCGCGCCGTCGGTTCGTCCAGCGGTTCGCCGGCAAGGAAGATGAGGCGCAGCGACGACAGGTCGTATTGCGTCAGATAGGCGGGGTCCTGCTTCTTGAGCACACGAATTGCCGTCGGCGCGGTGAACAGCTGCGTCACCTTGTACTTCTCGACGATACGCCACCAGATACCGCCGTCGGGACGAATCGGCGTGCCTTCGTACATGACCGTCGCAATGCCCGCGAGCAGCGGCGCGTAGACGATATAGCTGTGCCCGACCACCCAGCCGATGTCGGACGCGCAGAACATCGTATCGCCCGGCTTCGCGCAGAAGATGTGCTGCATCGACGAGGCCAGCGCAACCGCATAGCCCCCGGTGTCGCGCTGCACGCCCTTCGGCTTGCCCGTGGTGCCGGAGGTGTACAGCACGTAGGACGGATCGCTGGATTCCATCCATTCGCAGGGCACGAACGCGTCGAGATGCTGCTCGCGCAGCGGGGCATAGTCGACGTCACGGCCCGCCACGCGCGTCATGGGTGCGAGTCCGCGATCGACCAGCAACACGCTCGACGGCTTGTGCTGCGCGAGCGCAATGCCCTCGTCGAGCAGCGGCTTGTACGGCACGACCTTGCCGTTGCGCGAACCGGCATCGGCGGACACGATGACCTTCGGACGCGCGTCGTCGATGCGCGCGGCGAGGTTCACCGACGCGAAACCGCCGAACACCACCGAGTGAATCGCCCCGAGCCGGGTGCAGGCGAGCATCGCGAACAGCGCTTCGGGCACCATCGGCATGTAGATCAACACCCGCTCGCCGCGCGCCACGCCCAACGATTGCAGCGACGCCGCCATGCGATTGACCTCAGCGGAAAGTTCGTCGTACGTGTAGACACGCTCCTGCTCCGTCTCGGTCGACACCCACACCAGCGCGTTTTGCGTGCCGCGTGACGGCAGGTGACGATCGACAGCGTTGTGGCAGATGTTGGTCCGTCCGCCGACGAACCAGCGCGCGAACGGCGGCTTGTCGTATTCGAGCACCTGATCGAACGGCGTCTCCCAATCGATCAGTCTGGCCTGCTCCTCCCAAAAGGCCGCACGCGAGTCCGGCGCAATCGAACGAGCGTGAAACGACGCATACGAAGTCATGGTGTCTCCTTCCACTTATTGTGCGTTCAGTGTGCGCGTTGACGCTTACGGAAGGCTTACCGGATGCCCCGCGCCATCCCCGAAACGATAGGGGATTACGCGGAGATTACTGGGGAAAATCGCGCAAATTTCGCGATATTTGCGCGAAATCAAAGGAATCTCGCAGGGATTCAGACGAGATCGGTCGCAGGTGTTCGGGTGTCCATCGGTGCGTCGATGCGTTCGGCCTGCTGTGCGTGCCACATGCGCGCGTAAAGTCCGCCGTGGCGTAGCAGCGTCACGTGGTCCCCGGTCTCGACGATACGCCCGGCGTCCATCACGACGATACGATCCGCGTGACGGATCGCGGCCAGCCGATGCGCCACCACGAGACATGTCGCGCCCGCCCGCTCGCGTGCGAGTCTCTCGAGAATGCGCGCTTCGGTGAGCGCATCGAGCGCGGCGGTCGGCTCGTCGAGCAGCAGTAATGGGGGACGTCCCCAAAGCGCCCGCGCAATGTTCACGCGCTGACGCTCCCCGCCGGACAGCCCCGCCACCGACGTCGCGTCGGGCACTTCCGACAGCGCGGTCACGCGCTGAAACTCCGACCGAACCGGACCATCGTCTTGCGACATTGCGCCGCTCAGGCCCGCGCGGTAAGCCACGTTGTCGAATAGCGGCCGGTCGAACAGTCGGGAGTCCTGCGTGACGAATCCGGTGACGCGTCGCATCGCATCGGCATGCTCCCGACACAGTCGAAGCTCGTCGACGTACACCGCGCCGTGCGACGGCAAGACCATGCCCGCCACGAGCCGCAACAACGTCGACTTGCCCGCGCCTGAAGGACCGACCAGCGCCACGCACTCGCCCGAGCCGATTCGCAGGCTGACGTCGGATACGATCGCTTGTGCGTCGTGGGGCGCGTCGTGGGGCGCGTTGTGAGGCATTACGCTCACGCTGTCGAGTTCGATGACCGGCGCAGCGGAAACGAAAGGCCGTTGCGCGTCGGCAAGTGTCGCGACAGCATTGCGCGCGTCGATTGGGCTGCTCTTACCGCCGTCCACGCGTTCGCTCTGAGCCAGCGCCGCGACAGCCGCCGGACCAGCGGCACCGTCACGCAGATGCTCGTCGACACTGACCAGCGCTCTCGCGACCTGCGAGACCAGCGCGCCCAGCATCGCCGCCGGCAACGCGAACTGGAGCAGGTAGGCATTGACCTGCACCAGCGTGCCGACCGGCTCGGCACCGCGCGCGACGTCGCTCACGGCGAGCAAGGTCATCGCCGAGACGCCCGCCGCCATGATCGCCATCTGCAACGCACTCGTCACCTGCGCCGTGGTTGCCGTCGCCAGCGCCGCCACGTAACGCGCGCGCAGTCGTTGTGAGAGACGCCCGACCTCCGCCGGCTCCTGCGCAAACGTCTTCACACACTCCAGTTGGCTCAGGGTGTCGGCAAGCGCACCGGTCGTGGCGCGCGACACCTCGTTGGCCTGCGACTCGCGACGGGTGACGCGCGCCAGCGAGGGGCGTAGCGTCAGGACATAAGCGAGCACCGTCCCGCCGAGAATCACGCCGTACAGCACACCGAAGTTGAGCATCAGGATGACACCTGTGGCGACCACCTGCACCGCCAGCGGCAGCAGCCCGAACACCAGCCCCGTGACGATCACCGGCAGCGCCACTTCGACACGGAACAGACAATCGAGCACTTGTCCGGCGTTGACGTCCCGCGCGCGATGGGCTGGCAGCTCGATCAATCGCGTGAGATAACCGAGCCCGGTGCGACGCCGCAGGTCCTCCATCACGCGCTGAATGAGCAGATCCTTGCCCCGCTCACCGATGGCCGCGCCCGACCACAGCACCACGTAGGCGATCGCGAGCGGCATTGCCAGCGTGCCGGGACGCTCGCCTGCCAGTGCATCCACCGCCAGCCCCAGCACCCAGGGCGCGACGAGGCGTAGCGCGAGCATAAGGCCCGCAGCACTCGCCGCACCGGCAAGCCACACGCGATGTCGCGACGACGCCGTCTCCCGCGCCCACAGCGTGCGCAGCACGAAACACAGCGCGTTCCAGCCCGCTTGTCGTGTCATGCCGCCGCCCCGCCGCTGGCGCCAGCCCCTTGCCGCCATCCGCGCACGAACATCTCGACCGCATACAAGCGGCGAATCGTCGTCATCGACTCGAGATGATGATGTGCGAGCCGGCCGATGGCTCGACGGCAGGCGTCACGATCGATCCATCCCGATGCGGCGCAATACCCCTCCAGGCAGACCTCTTCGACATGCGACAGATTCGCGGCCACGCCTGCCCCCACGATGCCGGTCATCATGCCCTTGTCGCGCCGCCAGAGGTTCGGCAAACCGCTGGCAAGATACGCCGCACGCCGTAACGGCAAGCGGTTATGCATCGCGCTGAAGAGCCGATACGTGGGCATGGCGAAGCCCGCTTCCACGACAGGCTGCGTGAGGAACGGAAACACGGTGCCCCCGTCGGCAAGGGCCGGATGCACTTCGATGTCGCGAAGATTCCCCAGCGTGCCGAGCACCTGCGCCCGTTTGCCAGGACGCATCCGAAGCGGCCAATGCGCCAGCCACGCCTGTGCAAGCGGCTCCGTGCCGCGCGATGCCTTGCCGTCACCCAGGCTTCCCATGCCGCCGGCAAAGGCAGCCGCCGTGAGCAATCCGTCCTGCAGTGCAGCCAAAGGATTGGCCTGCCGCTGTCGCAACTGAGCGAACGCACCCTGCGCCACCCACAGCAACGGCAGACGCTGCATCATCGCGAGATCGCGCCACGCGCCGAAGGCTCGCCGCCATTGACCGTCGGCGAAAGCGTCGAGAAAGGCGCCGTCGGGCGGCGGCGCAAGGAAGATCGCATCGCCGCCGTGGCCGTTGACCACGCGATGATCGCGGTAAGGTGCGAGTCGTTCGCGCACCGCGTCGAGCTGGGCCAGCATGCACAAGTGCATGGCCGGTCTCGCCAGACGGGGGATCACCGACGGTGGCGAGAACGCCGCGCATTCGATGTCGAACCGCTCGAATGCCATGCGCACATGTCGCGCAACCTGGCTCGCATGGTGCGATTCGTCACTCGACGGCGAACCCGGATCGCGATGATTCACGGCGGTGCAATGCCCGGCAACGCCGGATTGCGCCAGCGCCAACGCCAGTGATGTCGACTCGACACCGCCCGACAACTCCAGCACAGCACGACGATCCCCAAGGCAGCGCTCCGTGGAACGACGCAGCACGCCAAGCAGGCCCGTGCCGGACGCCATCTCCTGAGCTTCCCGCGCGCCCCCTTCCGGGCGCCACGACGGCCACCAGACGATGCGCGTCCTGGGCGCGCCGCGCTCCGGAATCCACAGCGCATGACCGAGCGGCAGACGCTCCACGTCATACAGTGCGCACTGGACGTTGCCAACGTCGCCATGCACGAGGAAGGATTTGAGCGCCGCGCTGTCGAAGGTCGGTTCGTCGCCGACGAGCGCCGCCGGGTCAGCCGCCACGTGGACGGCACCATCGCGACAGAAGCGGTAGTACGTGGGGCAGTGACCGCACGGATCGCACAGCACGAGCGTAGCGCCGCACCAGCGGTCGTGCACGATGATCCGGTAATGCCCCCAATACCGTTCGACGAAGCGCTCAGGCGACTCCAGCGCGAGACGCGCAAGCTCCAGCCCCGGCGACACCTCGCGGCCGTCGTCCTTTCGAAACACGCGACCGCTGACGTACCACGCCAGCAATTCGCTCTGGTCGCTGACGTGACAACGCTCGCCGCTGCCCTCCGGGCGAATTCTGGCGGCAGGCTGGCCGTCCAGCCCGCGCAATACGACAGCGCCGGGCAGCGGCACATGACGCTCGGCCGGTCCTGGTCTCAGGCGGGCAAGTTTCATGACGGGCTCCGTTTGGGCGGGGGGCGTTGGGTCACGCGGGCGTTTCGTAGATGACAGCCAGTTGTTCGCGGCGGCGCGGGTCGTCACCGATCACCCGCCCTTGCGCTTCGGCCCATGCGTGGGCGTAGAACGGCTGGCGCTGCACACCGACGACCAGTTGCAGACGCAGGCCGTCGTGAGCACACCACATCGCCAATGCGGCGTACCAGGGCAGGCATGGCGTGCACTGCGGGTAGCACAACGCGGCACGGTGCATGGCCGCGACATAGGGCGCGTAGTCGCCCGGCAGACCGTAATGCGTGGGACGCGCTTGCTGCGCATGACTCACCCGGTCGATCACGCCCGCCATGCGCGCCTTGCGGGTGACGCGCTGCGCCTGCCAGAGCCAGTAGCTCGCGCGAATCACGTCGCGCTTGCGTGCCGCACCCGCCAGATCGCCGGGCATGACGAGCCAGGCATCGAAGCCGAGCCGGGGCGACATGTCTCGCGTCGCATGGCGCGTATCCGGCGTGTCGCGCGACGCCGGGGCGAGCAGTCCCTCTGCGTCGAACATGGCCTGCATCGCCGGCAGCGTGCCGGAGACGACCTGCGGGTCATGACGCCATCCGATCAGTCGACGTAGTGCCTGCGAGTGCGCGTAAGACAGATTGAAGTAGCGGTCGTGAGCGAGCTTGAGCACGACCACGTGGTCGTCGATGCCGACGACATGAACATCGGGCGCCAGATGACGGAAAACCGGCGCGTCCGCACACGCGCCGGTTCCGATTCGCATCGAATCTGCCACCTCAGGCATGACCTCCGGTCACCGGCGGCAGCGTCGGGATGCACACCGGGCGGAAGCACAGCGGCAGCACGGTGATGCCTTCGGCATCGTTGCCGATGACACCGCGCGTGGCGTGCGCGGCATCCACCGAGGCGAGTACGTCGAGTTCGGTCACTTCTTTCGCGGTTCCCATTTCCTTCTTCATTTAGGACTCCTTCTTGAGTGAATACGAACGGAATCGTCCGCGTCTTCATCATAGGAAATACACGCCGGTGCATTTATGGGAATTTTCCGAAGCAGCACGTGAACCGCGTGCAGGCACTTGTGGGTCGTCCGGGGAACGTCCGAGGGAAATCGCGCCACCGCATCCCAAAAAGCAAAACGCCCGTGAGGACTGACCTCACGGGCGTTTTGGGGAACTGCGGCGACCGGGCGTCGCGAGCGCGTCGCTTACCGCTGTGCCGTCTTGGTGACCTTCGTGGCCGGCTTCGCGGCCGCCTTGGCAACCGTCTTCGCGGGCGCCTTGGCCGGGGCCTTTGCAGCGACCTTGGCGGCGGGTGCCGACTTGCTCGCGACCGCCTTGGTCGACTTGGCCGGGCTGGCGGCCGGGCGATGGTCGACCACCCGAATCATCTTGCCGTTCTTGCCGCGCACCATACGCGTGCGCGGTGCGTCATCGTCATCCTTGGCCGCCACCGGTTCCGGCGCCGAGGCGGCCAGCACGCGCGAGGCATCCTTGACCGGCACATGCAGCACGAGCAGTTGGCCCGACGTCAGCGTATCGCGACGCAGACGGTTCCAGCTCTTGATCTGGGCGACGCTCACACCGCTACGCGACGCCACACCGGCGAGCGTGTCGTGCTTGCGCGCACGCACCATCACCTTGCGGGTATCGGGCAGATCCGGTTCCAGCGCCAGCACGGCGTTCGTCGCGACCGACGCGCTGATGTCCTGATCGATGTCGTCCGAGCGCGGCACGAGCAGCGTCGAGCCCGCCTTCAGGCGCATGCGCGGTGCGATGTTGTTGACCGAGCGAATGACGGCAGCATCCACACCGAGCTTGCGCGCCACGTCTTCCGGACGCTCACGCGATGCCGACGTGTACGTCGTCCAGCTCGACAGCGGCTTGTCGTAGCTCTTCAGACGGCGCTGGAACACTTCGGCGCTGTCAAACGGCAGCAGAATCTGCGTTTGCGCAGCGCCCAGAATCACGGGCTTGCGGAACGACGGGTTCAGTGCGCGGAATTCGTCGAGCGGCAGATCGGCCAGCTTGGCAGCCAGCGCCACGTCGATATCGCGCTTCGTGGTCACGCTAACGAAGTACGGGTGGTTCGGAATCTCCGGCAACTTGACGCTGTAAATGTCCGGATGCGCAATGATGTTCTTGATGGCCTGAAGCTTCGGCACGTAATACCGGGTTTCGGTCGGCATACGCAGGCTCAGGTAATCGGTCGGCAGCCCCTGCGCCTGATTACGGTCGATGGCGCGCTGCACGTTGCCCTCGCCCCAGTTATAAGCGGCCAGCGCGAGATGCCAGTCGCCAAACATCGCATACAGCTTCGAGAGGTAATCGAGGGCGGCGGTCGTCGAGGCGAGCACGTCGCGGCGCTCGTCCTGGAACATGTTCTGCTTGAGGTTGTACGTCTTGCCCGTGCTCGGGATGAACTGCCACATGCCGGCCGCCTTGGCCGTGGAGAGCGCTTGCGGGTTGTACGCGCTTTCCACGAACGGCAGCAGTGCGAGTTCCG
Source organism: Pandoraea sp. ISTKB (assembly GCF_001721285.1). Lineage (NCBI taxonomy): Bacteria > Pseudomonadati > Pseudomonadota > Betaproteobacteria > Burkholderiales > Burkholderiaceae > Pandoraea > Pandoraea sp. ISTKB. The sequence goes on along the minus strand of NZ_MAOS01000083.1, from coordinate 168,744 downwards.
TCGGCATATGACGGCGCTCAAGCTCTTCGACGATATGGAACAGATACTTCTCGGAACGCTGGATCATCCGCTCGACATACTCGGGACGCTGCGCGTACCACTGCGTGCGATCCTGTGCGAGGTCGGTGTCGAGGTCAGGGATGGAGAAACCGTGGCGGATGCGCGACCAGAGATCGGCGTCGTCGCTGCCGTAAGCCAGATCGTTGATCGAGTCGTTGTCGAGGTCGATGGGCTGGTCGCTGGAGACGCGCTGCTTGCCTTTTGCGGTCGAAGCGACAGGCGACTTGCTCTGCGCATCGGGAGAAGAATTCGATGCACCTGTGGTCGGCGCTGTGCTGGCACACGCTGCCAATAGCAGCGTCAGGAGCAAGCTAACGATAAGTCGCATTGATCGGGCTCGATTTGGGTTACATCTTCATGAAATTGGCAAGGATGGTAAGGAAACCCTTCAGATGCGTCAACCATTCTGCCTAATTTTTTTGCAAAATTTACGCCAAAACGCCCTAAAAATAGGGGTTATCCCCGAGGGAGAATTCACAAAATGTGGTTGGAGCGACACGCGTTTTTGACGCGCTTTACGCCACGCTCTCCGTATACGATGCCATCGATATGACACCGAAACTTCACATCGGAGGCGAGGCATCAGGGCGGAGCAGGTGGTGATAAAACTGTCAACGTCCGCCGGGCGACAAGGTCCATCGCACGCCATGCTGTTGACAGCGTGACGTGCTCACGGCTAGTGCCGAATTTATCGGAAGGTATCTTTCCAGCCGCGCACGGCGGCGAAAACGCCCTCGCGCGAAAGCGACGTCCTTCCGGCATGCGCCTCGGCGGCGGCAATCACTGCCGGCGCGTCGCTGCGCAGGAAGGGATTCGTCACACGTTCCTGCGCGAGCGTGGTGGGCAACGTGGGGCGTCCGGCAGCACGCAACGCGCTCGCTTCCTGATGCCAGGCGTTGAGCGCCGGGTTATCCGGGTCGACGGCAAGCGCGAAGCGAATGTTCGACAACGTGTATTCGTGGGCGCAATGCACCCGCGTGGCCGGCGGCAGCGCAGCGAGGGTATCGAGCGAGGCGAGCATCTGCGCAGGGGTGCCTTCGAACAGACGGCCGCATCCGCACGAGAACAGGGTGTCGCCGCAGAACAGGCGCGGCGCGCCCGCTGCGCCCGCACCGAGGAAGTAGGCGATGTGACCGGCCGTGTGTCCGGGAACGTCGATCACCTGAAGCGCCATGGCCGGCGCGTCGATGTGTACCGTCTCGCCGCCATTGTGCGGATGGTCGACGCAAGCGATCGCTTCGTGCGCGGGACCGTGGACCGGCACGTCGAAGCGTTCGAGCAACGTGTCGACGCCGCCGATGTGATCGGGATGCTTGTGCGTGACGAGGATGGCGCGCAGCGTGAGGCCGCGCGACTCAAGATAGGCGAGCACCGGTGCCGCGTCGCCCGGGTCGACCACGACGGCATCTTTGCCGTTATCGATCACCCAGAGATAATTGTCCTGGAACGCGGGGACGGGAAAGACGGTCAGTGTTTCGGCCGACTGCTTACTCACCGCATCTGCGTGCGCATCCATATATACTCGCCACCATGTCAGAACGTCCGATTATAGACTGGCCCGTCTGGCTCGTCTCACCGCCAGGCCGCTACGCGCTCGCATGGGAACAGGCCCTCTTCGACCAATGGGTCGGGGATCTGTTCGGCTATCACGCGTTGCAGCTGGGCCGTCCCGAGCTAGATACGCTGCGCGAAAACCGCATGCCTTACCGGGGCCTCATCCTTCCCGCCGCGCGTGGCCCGGAAGCCCCTGTGCTCATGACCAAAGCGGCCAGCGATACGACCAGCGGCGTGCCGTCGGCCGACGCAGGCACCGTCGACATGGTGGCGCGCGACATCCTCGTGAGCCGTTTCGACGAACTGCCGATCGCCACGGCCAGCACCGATCTGGTGGTGCTGCCGCACGTGCTCGAATTTGCCGAGAACCCGCACGACATTCTGCGTGAGGTCGAGCGCATTCTCGTGCCGGAAGGGCAAGTGATCATCACCGGATTCAACAATCTGAGTCTGTGGGGCGCCCGCGAGGAACTGGGCCGGCTCGCGGGGGCGCCGTTCCTGCCGCCGGGTGCCGACCTGATCGCTTTCACGCGTCTGAAAGACTGGCTCAAGCTACTGTCGTTCGACATCGATCGCGGCCGCTTCGGCTGCTATCGACCACCGTTGCGCGGCGAGCACTGGCTGCAACGCTTCGAGTTCATGGAGCCCGCAGGCGATCGCTGGTGGCCGATCTTCGGCGCCCTTTACGCGGTGCGCGCGGTCAAGCGCGTCAAGGGCACGCGCTTGGTCGGCAAAGTCCGCAAGCGTATACTCGGCCTCCAGCCGGCGGCGGCACCGGTGGCCACACCGAATACTACGCACCGCCAGATGGCAGAAGCGACCGACGCGTCCGATTGATTGTTTGAGAGATGACCTTGCCGCAAGTTGAGATTTATACCGACGGAGCCTGCAAAGGCAATCCCGGCCCCGGCGGCTGGGGCGCCCTGCTCGTCGCGGGCAAACACCGCAAGGAAATGTTCGGGGGCGAGCCCAACACCACGAACAACCGCATGGAGCTGCTGGCCGTCATTCGCGCGCTCGAAGCCCTGAACAAGCCCTGTCATGTCGTGCTGCACACCGACTCGCAATATGTTCAGAAGGGCATCAGCGAGTGGATCCATGGCTGGAAGGCGCGTGGCTGGAAGACGGCCGCCAAGGAGCCGGTGAAGAATGCGGACCTCTGGCAGACGCTGGACGCCGTCTCGCAAAAGCACGACATCGACTGGCGCTGGGTGAAAGGCCACGCGGGTCACGAGGGCAACGAAGCCGCCGACCAGTTGGCCAATCGCGGCGTCGAGAGCCTGCGACGCGGCTAGCCTAGCGGGGGCACAAAGGGCAGTCAGCGCCTGACGACGCAATATCAATAGCGACGGTTGGCGCACCCTCGCCCGCCATATGCGCTTGCATCAACATCAGCACGATCCGCGCACTGCGTGAGGCCCGTGGCCCGCAGCGCGCAAATTCCGAAAGCCACGACATCTGACCGAACATCATGCGACAACTGATCCTCGATACCGAAACCACCGGCCTGAATGCGAAAACGGGTGACCGTCTGCTGGAAATCGGTTGCGTCGAACTGGTCAATCGCCGCCTGACCGGCAACAACCTGCACTTCTACATCAACCCCGAGCGCGACAGCGATCCGGGCGCACTGGCGGTGCACGGCCTGACGACCGAATTCCTCTCCGACAAACCCAAGTTCGCCGAGATTGCCGAACAGTTGCGCGAGTACTGCCGCGACGCGGAAATCATCATCCACAACGCGGCGTTCGACCTGGGCTTCCTGGATATGGAGTTCGGCCGCCTCGGCTGGCCGCCGTTCATGCAGCACTGTTCCGGCCTGATCGATACGCTGATGCGTGCGCGCGAAATGTTCCCGGGGCGACGCAACTCGCTCGACGCGTTGTGCGAACGCCTTGGCGTGAATAACGCGCATCGGACATTGCACGGCGCATTGCTCGACGCGGAACTGCTCGCGGACGTCTATCTTGCGATGACGCGCGGTCAGGAAAGCCTCGTCATCGATGAAGGCGAAAGTGACGAGAGCAACGACGGCGTGCCGCGCGAGAAGATTTCGCTGCGCCAGTTCGATCTGCCGGTGATCCTCGCGGCGACGGAAGAAATCGAGCAGCACGACGGCGTACTCAACGGCATCGACAAAGGCATGAAGGGGACGTGCGTGTGGCGCAAGGAACCTGCGCCGCCGGAAGGAGAAGCAGCACCCGCTGCGTGATTCTCGGAAGGATACGAACGACGTTGCGAAAAAATCGCACGAAGCGCTTCCCAAACGAAGAAAACGCCCCTATAATCGCTGTCTTTGCTGCTTGCGAGACATCGCAAGAAACGGCGTGAAGTGATCGAGAGATATCGTCACGGCGGCAGCAAAATAGAACAAAAGAAAGGTTGCAGACTTCTACGAAAACAGTTAAAGTTCTGCTCCTGATTGCGAAAGAAGAACTTCAGCAATCAACACTAAGTCATTGATTTAGTTAATGATTTGGGTGGTTAGCTCAGCGGTAGAGCACTGCCTTCACACGGCAGGGGTCACAGGTTCAATCCCTGTACCACCCACCAGATTCGAAGGGCCGACGATGCGTCGGCCCTTTTTGCATTCGGCGGTCGCTTTTGCAGTAAGCGTATCGGACGCCACCATCAGCCGCCATCACCTCATCCTGTCGCCTCCAGAATTCGAAGCCGATACTTTGCCTCGCCCCTTCCCGGACTTGGATCGCTATAGCACCTCCACGCTTCCGCATTAGCATCACGCGTCTCACATCAGCCCTCTCCAAAAAATTCGTCGACGTTCACGAAACGCAGCCTCGCATCGGAAATTCGCTCGCGCTCCTCTATAGATTTTGTTTATAGAAATTTTTCAGCGATCGTAAAAACCAGCATCCACACCCACGACTGCACCCCTATCCCCCGCAGCCCCGCCCCACCCTGCGGGGTTTTCATCGAAGTTATGGGCACTTCCACGGCAGTCTTATATAAGACCCAAGCATTCACATTACGAAAAGGCATTTCAGTTTTGCCCCCGACCCGTGTCACAATCGGGGAAATTAGTCATGGCTAGCGGACTGTCACCCCAGTCGGCGGCGTTCCCCCACCTTTTCCTGATTCTTGAATCCGAGACCAGCGATGAGTACGCAGCAACCCAGCATCATCTACACCCTGACCGACGAAGCGCCGCTTCTGGCCACCGCCTCCTTCCTGCCGATCATCCGCACGTTCGCCGCTCCGGCCGGCGTTGCGGTCGAGACGAGCGACATCTCGGTCTCGGGCCGTATCCTCGGTGAATTCCCCGAATTCCTCACCGAAGAACAGCGCGTGCCGGACAACCTCGCCGAACTCGGCCGTCTGACCCAAGACCCGGACACGAACATCATCAAGCTGCCGAACATCAGCGCTTCGGTGTTCCAGCTCCAGAGCGCCATCAAGGAACTCCAGTCGAAGGGCTACAAGGTGCCGGACTATCCGGAAGACCCGAAGTCCGATGAAGAGAAGGCCATCCAGAAGCGCTACTCGAAGTGCCTCGGCTCGGCCGTGAACCCGGTCCTGCGCGAAGGCAACTCGGATCGCCGCGCACCGCTGGCCGTCAAGAACTACGCCAAGAAGCACCCGCACAGCATGGGCGAGTGGAGCATGGCTTCGCGCACGCACGTCGCGCACATGAAGCATGGCGACTTCTACCACGGCGAAAAGTCGATGACGATCGACAAGGCCCGCGACGTGAAGATGGAACTCGTCACGAACAGCGGCAAGACGATCGTGCTCAAGCCGAAGGTCTCGCTGCTCGACGGCGAAATCATCGACAGCATGTTCATGAGCAAGAAGGCGCTGTGCGAGTTCTATGAAGAACAGATGGAAGACGCACGCAAGACCGGCGTCATGTTCTCGCTGCACGTGAAGGCCACGATGATGAAGGTCTCGCACCCGATCGTGTTCGGCCACGCCGTGAAGATCTTCTACAAGGAAGCCTTCGAGAAGCACGGCAAGCTGTTCGACGAACTGGGCGTGAACGTCAACAACGGTCTCGTGAACCTGTACGAGAAGATCGAATCGCTGCCGAGCACGCAACGCGAAGAAATCATCCGCGATCTGCACGCCTGCCACGAACACCGCCCGGAACTGGCGATGGTCGACTCGGCCAAGGGCATCTCGAACCTGCACGCACCGAACGACGTCATCGTCGACGCCTCGATGCCGGCCATGATCCGCATCGGCGGCAAGATGTGGGGTGCCGACGGTCGTCCGAAGGACACGAAGGCCGTGATCCCGGAAAGCACGTTCGCCCGCATCTATCAGGAAATCATCAACTTCTGCAAGACGAACGGCGCGTTCGACCCGACCACCATGGGTACGGTGCCGAACGTCGGCCTGATGGCGCAGAAGGCTGAGGAATACGGCTCGCACGACAAGACGTTCGAAATCGCCGAAGACGGCGTGGCGAACATCGTCGACATCGCCACGGGCGAAGTGCTGCTCTCGCAGAACGTGGAAGCCGGCGACATCTGGCGTATGTGCCAGGTCAAGGACGCCCCGATCCGTGACTGGGTGAAGCTCGCCGTCAATCGCGTGCGTAACTCGGGCATGCCGGCCGTGTTCTGGCTCGACCCGTACCGTCCGCACGAAGCCGAACTGATCAAGAAGGTCGAAACGTACCTGAAAGATTACGACACCAACGGTCTCGATATCCAGATCATGTCGCAAGTGCGCGCCATGCGTTACACCCTGGAGCGCGTGATCCGCGGTCTGGACACCATCTCGGTGACCGGCAACATTCTGCGCGACTACCTGACCGACCTGTTCCCGATCATGGAACTGGGCACCAGCGCCAAGATGCTCTCGATCGTGCCGCTGATGGCCGGTGGCGGCATGTACGAAACGGGTGCCGGCGGCTCGGCACCGAAGCACGTCAAGCAACTGGTGGAAGAAAACCACCTGCGCTGGGACTCGCTCGGTGAATTCCTGGCACTGGCCGTTTCGCTGGAAGACCTCGGCATCAAGACGGGCAACGCCCGCGCCAAGATCCTCGCCAAGACGCTCGACGCTGCCACGGGCAAGCTGCTCGACAACAACAAGGGTCCGTCGCCGAAGACCGGTGAGCTGGACAACCGCGGCAGCCAGTTCTATCTGTCGATGTACTGGGCGCAGGAACTGGCCGATCAGAAGGACGATGCCGAACTGGCCAAGCTCTTCGCACCGCTCGCCAAGCAACTGGCCGAGAACGAGAAGGCTATCGTCGGCGAACTCACCGACGTGCAAGGCAAGCCGACCGACATCGGCGGCTACTACAAGCCGGACTTCGCCAAGCTCGAACAAGTCATGCGTCCGAGCAAGACGTTCAACGCTGCACTGGCCAGCGTCGCGAAGGCCTGAGTCATCAGGTCATCGCACCGCATCGCCGGGCAGTCTTCGTGACCGCCCGGTCGCAATGAGGCAGACGGAAGTCGGTCACGTTGCGAAAGGCAAATAAAAACGCCGCTTCGACACCAATCGAAGCGGCGTTTTTTGCGTCAGCCCTTAGCGTTAGCGGTTGACCTGTTCCTTCGATTGCGTGAGCGCCAGCACAGCGCCCAGGGCGAGCGCCGCCGACACGCAGTACATGCCCGCGTTGGTGCTCTGCGTCACGTCCTTGAGCCAGCCGATGACGAACGGGCTAACGAAGCCCGCGAGGTTGCCGATCGAGTTGATCATGCCGATGGCCGCAGCCGCCGAGCCACCGACGAGCAGCGCGCTCGGGTACGTCCAGAACACCGGCATCGTCGCGAGCATGCCCGCCGTACCGACCGACAGCGCCACCATGGCGAGCGGCACATTGTTGCCCCACACCGTGCTCAGGTACAGACCGACGGCACCAGCGAACGACACCACCGCGAAGTGCCAGCGACGCTCACGCGTGCGGTCCGAGCTACGCGCCACGGTGATCATGCTGACGACGGCGCACGCATAGGGAATGGCGGTCAGCAGACCGACGTCCAATGCGCTCTTCACGCCGCTGGCCTTGATGAGCGTCGGCAGGTAGAAACCAATGCCGTAGAGGCCCATCATGCAGCAGAAATAGATCAGGGCCATGAGCCAGACGCGGCCGTTCGAGAACACCGACGCCACCGTTTGCGGCGCCTTGCCCGCGCTGTCCTGCGCGATGTTGTGTTCGAGAATCGCCTTCTCGTCCTCGGTCAGCCACTTCGCGGCGCGAATGCCGTTCGGCAGATACATCAGCGTCACGACGCCCAGAATCACCGACGGAATGGCTTCGATGAAGAACAGCCATTGCCAGGCCGCCCAGCCGCCCACGCCGTTGAATGCCGCCAGAATCCAGCCCGAGAGCGGGCCGCCGAACACACCGGCGATAGGAATGCCGATCATGAACAGCGCGTTCATGCGGCCGCGACGCTGCGCCGGGAACCAGTAGGTCAGATACAGCACGATGCCCGGGAAGAAGCCGGCTTCGGCCACGCCGAGGAAGAAACGCACGAGATAGAACTGCGTGGGTGTCTTGACGAGCAGCGTCGCTGCCGAAAGCACCGCCCACGAGATCATGATGCGCGCGATCCAGCGGCGCGCACCGACCTTGTGCATGATGATGTTGCTCGGCACTTCGAAGAAGAAGTAACCGATGAAGAAGATGCCGGCGCCCAGACCGTACACGGTCTCGCTGAACTGGAGGTCGTTCAGCATTTGCAGCTTGGCGAAGCCGACATTCACACGGTCCAGATAGGCCGCGACGTAACACAGGAAAAGGAACGGCAACAAACGCCAGGTCGCTTTTGCGTAGGCTTGCGCCTCGATCTCGCGCGTATGCGCGTTGGCTTTGATACCGCTAGCGATAGTACTCATGGTCTCCACTTCGAACCTCGGCTGCCAGGCAGCCTGAATTGACTGCAACGCTGCACCCGGACCACTCGCACCGATCACGCTGCCTTACCGACTCGACCGCTCTGAAGACCTCACGATTCCCGTCGTACGAGAATCGATCCCGCGGGGTCCGGAGGCATTGTCTCCGGACGTCGCGCGCGGCCCGCAAGCCTTGACGCAACGTTTCTCACCCTGCCATCCCCTCTTGTTGTTGGGAGGCCGACGCGGATTGTAAACCATAGGACACCGCTCGATCTGGAACGCTTCCTCAGTCTTTGGGCGAATGACGAAAGCCAGGGCGTGGCGAAGGGGCACCCCTCCGCCATCACCGTGACGCGCGCAATCCGCTCGACGCTGCCGCCGACGACGGGATCAGCGCCGACGTGCACGTAAGGCGACGACGACGAATACCCCCACGACCGCCGCCACCGCGCCACACAGGAACACGGCGCGATAGCCGAAAGGGTTGGCGACCGCACCGGCGAGCGGCCCGGTCGTCAGAATCGCGATGTCCTGAAACGCGGCATACGTGCCCAGACTAGTGCCGCGACTCGCGGCCGGCGCACGCTTGACCACTTCGATCCCCAGCGACGGGAAAATCAGCGACGCGCCCGCACCGGCCAATGCCGTGCCGAGCAACGCCAACCACGCCACCGGCGCTTGCCAGACGACCAGCAAGCCGATGGCTTCCACCACCAGCGACACTTGCGCGACACGCAGGTTACCGAAGCGCTCCGGCCAGCGACCGCCGATGAGTCGCATCAGCACGAACGCCAGACCGAATGCCGACAGCGCGATGGCTGCCCCCGTCCAGCGCGACGCCTCGAAGTACAACACCACAAACGCGCCGACCACCGCGAATCCGACGCCCTGCATCGCGAGCGCCAGCCCCGGCAGGAAGACGATACGCAGCACCTGCGAGTACGGTAGCCCGCCCCCCGCCTGATGCGCCGGTGCGACCGCAGGAATCCGCGAAATGACAGCCCAACCCGCCAGCGGCAGCAAACAGATCGCGATCGCCACGCCGGTCAGCGCCGTCGGACCGTACAGCGCGAGTCCCAGCGGCGCGCCCACGGCGAATCCGCCGAAAACGGCAGCGCCTGTCCACGACATCACCCGGCCCGACTGTTGTGCGCCGAGGCTGGCAATGGCCCACGTCAAGGTGCCGGTAATGCAAAGGCTTTCGCCCACGCCGAGCAGCAGACGCGCCACCGTCAGCACGGCCAGACGCGGCTCGGGTGCGATCGACAGCCAGCTCGTGGCGAGCAGCGCAACGCCGGACAGCCCGACGAACGACAAGCCACGCACCAGTGCGACGCGCGCGCCGAGCTGGTCGGCGGTGCGTCCCGCAAACTTGCGGGTGAGCACCGTCGCGAGTGACTGCACGCCCACCGCAAAACCGACGACGACGTTGTGATACCCCAAGGTGTTGTGCACGAACAGCGGCACGACGGAGAGCGACATGCCAATGGTCAGGCACGCGAGAAAAACGTTTAACGAAAAGCGCACGAGCAACGCCGTAGCGTTGGGCGGCGCGGTGGCCACGTGATTGGCCGATGCAGCTGAGGACGACATGCGAGAAGACTCCATGGGTTGCCGGGAGACGCTGGACAACGAACGACAAATGGCGGACACCAGACGCCAACCGGCGGACGAACAACCGCAACCGGGCATCGGTATCGAAACGTACAAATCGGGGAGACGGCGCTTGTGGCGCTCAGAGAATCCGGCGCAGCGCTGAATGGGCTGCCCGGTCGTTCACCGGCGAACGCACGCCCCTCGACCGACGTGCCGGATCGTCCGGCCGCTGTCGCGGAGAATGCGTTGTTTCACGTGAACGCTTACGTGACACCAGCGAACTTTCTGCCGATGCCAAAAATCTGCAACCATTCTAGCCACGCATGTTGCGTTGCGCAAGAGACGTACACAGGGCGTGAAACCGGCGTCATCCAAGGTCCTCGTTTCGACGCATGGCGAGCGTCACGGCATCGACGCCGGCCGCATGAAGCAAGGCAACGGCGAGCCAGCCATGCGGCTCAGTCGATCGGATCGGTGCCTTTTGCCCGGCGGATGCTCGCCTTGAGCGTCTGCTGCAACGCTCGGCGCAGCGCGCTGTAACGACGCAGCGCCTCTTCCATGACGGCAATGCGTACCGAGCCGGCGGCACCGTCCGCGAGCAGCTTCGCCTTCAGCCCCCCGTAGGCGGCCTCCATCGCCGAAGCATAGGTGCCCAGCGACTCCCCGCCGTCGGCCGGCAACAGGTCGCTCTCCACATGGTCGAGCAATGCCGTCGACTCGCGCACGAACGCGTTGTAGACGTCCGTCAGCCCGGTGGCGGTGCTCGTCTGATCCTGCAATGCCGCGGCGGCGACCGCCTGCTCCGCTGCGCTCTCGAAGTAACGCAAACGTCGCAAGGTATCGGCCAGTTGTTCGGCGGCCACCGCCTCCATTGCCACGCGACTCATGCGCTCGGCAAACGACTGACAGACGCTGCCCAGGCGCATCACGGACGCATGCGCCTGCGCCAGCACGCCGGGACTCGTGCCCATGAGCGCGCCACGCACCATATGGCGGCTCATCACCCCAAGTCGCTCGACTTCGCGCTTGAGCGCATCCACGGCCAGTTGCGGCACTTGCAGCACGTTGTCGTCGAGAAACTGCGGTGCGCCTTCGTCCTCTTCGCGTGTCCGGAAGCGTCGCTGTAACCAATGCAACAGCGGCGTGGCGAGCGGAATCATCAGCAGCACACCGAGCACGTTGAACGTCGTATGGAAGATGGCGAGCTTGATGGCGGGATCGGCGGCATAGCCCATCCACGACATGCCGGTAGCAATGGCGCGGATCATCCACGGCAACAGCAGTAGCGCGACGACCGCAGCCACCACGTTGAACGCGACGTGCGCCATCGACGCGCGCCGCGCGTTGGGCGTGGCGCCGATGGCAGCGATCACCGCCGTGACGGTCGTGCCGACGTTCGCGCCGATCACGACCGCCGCCGCCCCCTGCGCGCTCAGCAGACCGTTCTGTGCGGCCGTGAGCGTAATCGCCATGGCCGCCGCCGACGACTGCACGATGCACGTGAGCACGAAGCCGACGACCACTTGCAGCAGCACATCGAGCGGACCATCGCCATCGGGCAGACGGATCATGCCGGCCATGTCGATGAACGCCGATTGCAGCAGCGAAATGCCGAAGAAAAGCAGGCCGAAGCCCGCGAGCGCATTGCCGATGGCGCCGCGCCGGGTGCCCGCGCCTGTCAGACGCATCGCCACACCGACCGCAATCATCGGTAGCGCGAAAGCGTCGATATTGAACTTCAGGCCGATGACCGCGACGATCCACCCCATCATGGTAGAACCGAGGTTGGAGCCGAACATCAGCCAGAGCGCCCCGCCGAGTTTGAGCAGGCCGGCGTTGACGAAGCCGATGGTCGCAATCGTCACGACGGACGAGCTTTGCGTGATGGCCGTGACCAGCACGCCTGAGGCAAACGCCTGCCAGCGCGTACGCGTCGCCCCGGCCAGAATGCGCTCCAGCGCTGGGCCTGCGGCGAGCTTGAGACCGTCGGTCATCATCGCCATACCGATGAGGAAGATGCCGACGCCCCCTGCCAGAATACTGACCGCCTTGACGATTTCACCCATGCGACGCGTTCCCCGGTACGAACGTGGATCGGACGTAAATCGGACGTGGATCGAACTTCGTAAGTCCTGCCGCAGCACCGTCGCAAGTCCGGTCATTTCTGACTGTGCGCAATGCCTGCGTTGCGCACTCAAAAGACCGGCACTCAGCCGTCAGCGCGCAGCAGCCCCCAGCATAACCGGTAAAGCTCGTCTTCGAATTCCGGAGTGCCAAGCAACGGCGAGTCTTCGAGCACCGCCGAGCGCAACGTGCCCATGAAGGCGCGCGTGAGCACGAACACCGTCGCCGACGTGGGTTTGCGCATCTCCGGCGCATCGCGGCGCGCCATCGCCACCGCAATGTGCTCGGCCGCCTCGCGCATCGCCTGCATGATGTTCTCGTGGTGATCCATCTGCCACGCCATCTTGATGAGCGAACGCTTCACGCGCCCGCCCGATGCAAACGCTTCGACCAGCAGGCGAATGCGCTCACGGATGACGCGCTCAGGATCGGCGCCCTCTTCAGCGGCCAGCGCGAGCCGTTCGTTCTGCTCGTCCATCACGCGACGGCGCTCGCGCGCAATCATCGCCAGCAGAATCGCCTCTTTGGTCGGGAAATACTGATACAGCGTGCCGATGGAAAAGCCGGCCTTCTTGGCGATGCGATTGGTCGTGAGCGCCGCCTCGCCTTCTTCGTCGAGAACCTGAGCGGTGGCCTCGAAAATCGTCTCGACGGTGTGCTGCGCGCGCGCCTGCATCGGCCGCTTTCTCATAGTGGACGCGGCATTCGGCGTGGCGGGTGGCTTCGGTGTGGACATAGCGAAAAATCTGAGCGGGAAGCGAGTTGCGGCATGACGCCTGGAAAATGAATAATGCTCACATTCACGACGAAATTCAAGAGACGGCGCTATTGGCGTCACAAGCGTCACTTTGAAGCGAGGTCCGCCATCATGAGCAACGACATTTCCGCCCTGACCGTACGTAAGCTGACCGTCGATCTGGCCAGCGGCTTCGACCGCCATTGGCACAGCGGCGACGCGTACCGCACCATGTACTACAACGCGCTGTCGATGAGTTTTCCCGTCGGCGAGCAGTCGTTCATCGACTCGGTGCGCGACACGATGGACCGTTTGCCGGACGACGCGCGCTACGACCAGTTGCGCGCCGACATCGCGCAGTTCATCGGTCAGGAAGCGACGCATCGCCATCTCCATGGCCAGTACAACGCGCAACTCGCCCGGCAGGGGCTGGTGAATCACTGGGAAAACTGGGCGACCACACGTATCAGTTGGGCGCGACGCCGCAAGCTCTCCCCGATGTACATGCTCGCGATCACCGCCGCGTATGAACACTGCACGGCCATATTCGGCGACGGCGCATTGCGTTACGACCGCTGGCTCGCGAAGGCGGAGCCGAAAATGCGTCTGATGTGGCGCTGGCACGCCGCGGAGGAAACCGAGCACAAGGCCGTGGCGTTCGATCTGTATCGGGCGTTGGGCGGCAGCGAGAGGCAACGCGTGCTGACGTATCTTTACGTGCTGCTCATGTTCGGCCTCGAGAGTCATGCACAGACGATCAACAACCTCTGGCACGACGGCACGCTCTTCAAACCGAAAACGTGGTGGGGATTCGCCACGATGTTTTTCGGGCGCGACGGCGTCATCTGGCGCACCACCGGGCCGATGCTCAAATACCTGCTGCCGTCGTTCCATCCGAATCGTCACGGCGATCCGTCGCTGGCGCAGAACTGGCTCGAAGCCCACAACGCGAGTTGGCGCGCCGTACGCTGATTCGCAGTCATCTCCGGTCGTCATCGCGCTGGCTCTCACGGCCAGCGCCACCCCTCTCCTCCGTCTCCTCCATCTCCTCCGTCTCATCGATCTCCTCTCATTCACGCGCCCCGGCATCGCTCCCATCGCTGCTGCGCAACGCCGTTCCCTCCCCCTACGCAAGTCGTTCAAGCGAGGCAACGCAAGAGGCAAACCGCCCGTGTTAACCCGCGAAGTGTGACGGTAACAACGGAATACCGAGTATCAACGCGGCGTGATATGTCGTTTGCCGCCTGTTGATAATAATGATCACGCCTCATCCTCAACGCAGCACCGATAACCGCGCGATGCGAAGTCAGTGTGTCAATGACTCAGGCGGGCCCCTTGCACTCTTCGGTGAAAAGAGAAATCCAGAGGCACGCACAAACTAAAACGAGACGGAGACACATTCATGAGCAAGGCAGCAGGTTGGCTGCGGGGCGCGCTCGCCCTCGCGGTCTGCGGCGCGGCGGGCGTCGCCAACGCACAATCGAACGTATCGCTCTACGGTCAGGTCGACGCCTGGGTCGGCGCGACCAAAGCCCCGGGCGGCGATCGTGCATGGACGCAGGGCGGCGGCGGCATGTCGACCTCGTACTGGGGGATCAAAGGCTCGGAGGATCTCGGCGACGGCCTCAAGGCCATCTTCACGCTGGAAGACTTCTTCCTGCCGCAAAACGGCAACTACGGCCGCTTCACGGGCGACAGTTTCTTCTCGCGCAACGCCTACGTCGGTCTGCAATCGAACACGCTCGGCACCGTCACGATGGGCCGGCTCACCACGTCGTATTTCGTCTCGACGATTCTGTTCAACCCGTTCGTCGACTCCTATACGTTCAGCCCGATGGTCTATCACACGTTCCTCGGCCTCGCGGGTCAGGGGATCGTCGGCGACTCCGGCTGGAACAACGCGGTGATGTACGCCACCCCCGACTACAAGGGTCTCGGCGCGAGCGTCTCGTACGCGTTCGGCAACAAGGCCGGCGAAGGCGGACAGAACAAGTGGAGTGCGGCGGCAATGTACTTCCACGGCCCGCTCGCGGCCACCCTCGCATATCAGCAGGTCAAATTCGATTCGACGCCCAACGATCAGGCCGGTATCGCCGGCTTTCGTAATCAGCAGGCCCTGCAAGCGGGTCTGACGTACGACTTCAAGGTGGTCAAGTTCTTCGGTCAGTATCAGTACATCAAGAACACGATCACGGGCGGCAATCTGACGTCCAACGGCGGCCAGCTCGGTTTTACCGTGCCTTTGGGCGGCGGCAACGTGATGGCGTCCTATGCTTATACGAAGAATTCGGGCGCCGACAACCGTAGCCGCAATACCTGGGCCGTCGGCTACGACTACAGCCTGTCCAAGCGCACCGATGTGTACACCGCCTACCTGAACGACAAGGTTTCCGGGCTCGACGCCGGGAATACTTTCGGGGTGGGCATGCGCATGAAGTTCTGACAAACTCGCCTCACAAACTCGGTGGCAAGGGCTCGCGCGCAGTACAATGCGCGCGCGCCCGCTGCACACGGACAATGGCATAACAAAGCCACAAGGAGAGCACGTTGCTGACCAAATTCTTCAAACTCGAGGAGCATGGCTCCAATGTACGAACGGAAATGGTGGCGGGTCTCACGACCTTCCTGACCATGTCGTACATCATCTTCGTCAACCCCAACATTCTCGGCACGACGGGCATGGACAAGAGCGCCGTGTTCGTGGCGACCTGTCTTGCGGCCGCCATCGGCTCGGTGGTGATGGCCTTCGTCGCCAACTACCCGATCGGTATGGCGCCGGGCATGGGGCTGAACGCCTTCTTCGCCTTCACGGTCGTGGGCGCGATGGGCTACACGTGGCAACAGGCGCTGGGGGCGGTGTTCATTTCCGGCTGTCTGTTCATCATCCTGACGGTCACGGGGGTGCGATCCTGGCTGATTGCCGGGGTACCCAAATCGTTACGATGCGCCATCGCCGCAGGTATCGGCCTGTTCCTCGCGATCATCGCGCTGGGTAACGCCGGCGTGGTCGTGGCCAATCCGGCCACCAAGATCGGTCTGGGCGACCTCCACTCGCCGCAGGCACTGCTGGCGATCTTCGGCTTCTTCCTGATTGCCGTGCTCGACGCGCTGCGGGTTCGCGGCGCCATCCTGATCGGGATTCTGGTGGTGACGGTGCTCTCGATGGTGCTGGGCCTGAACCAGTTCCAGGGCGTGTTCGCCATGCCGCCGAGCCTCGCGCCGACGTTCCTGCAACTCGATATTCCGGGTGCCCTGCACGCCGGTTTCGTTCACGTGATCCTGGCGTTCGTGCTGGTCGAAGTGTTCGACGCGACGGGCACCCTCATGGGAGTGGCCAAGCGCGCCGGTCTGCTCGAAGGCACGCACTACAAGGGGCTGGGCCGTGCGCTCTTCGCCGATTCGATCGCCATCTTCATCGGTTCGCTGTTGGGCACGAGCAGCACCACGGCCTACGTCGAAAGCGCTTCGGGCGTGCAGGCCGGCGGCCGCACCGGCCTCACGGCGCTGACGATTGCCGCGCTGTTCATCCTCGCGCTGTTCATCGCCCCGCTGGCAGGCTCGGTCCCGGCGTACGCCGCTGCACCGGCGCTGTTGTATGTCGCCGGCCTGATGCTGCGCGAACTGCTCGACGTCGAATGGGACGACATCACGGAAGCCACCCCGGCTGCACTGACCGCGCTGGCCATGCCGTTCACGTACTCGATCGCCACGGGTCTGGCGTTCGGCTTCATCTCGTACGCCGTGCTGAAGTTGTTCACGGGCCGCGCGAAGGACGTGCATCCGGCAGCATGGGTGATCGCAGTGCTCTTCGTGTTGAAGTACATCTTCTTCCCGGGCTGATCGTTCGTTACCGGTTGCGGCCGGTAGAGACATCACCTGTGTGATATGCGCGACAAAAAGGCCCGCCGGGGAATTTCCCGGCGGGCCTTTTCGTTGACACCGTCCAATGCGATTGGGACCGATGACTGCGCCGCTATCTCGCGATCATGACTTCGCCGCCGAGATCAGCGCCGCCAGACTGGCGCGATGCTTGCCCTCGACGTCGAAGTTATCCGGCGAGAGCCATTGCTCGAAGCCACGGCTGATGGCAGGCCATTCGCTGTCGATGATCGAGAACCACGCGGTATCGCGGCTACGGCCCTTGTAGACGATGGCCTGACGGAAGATGCCCTCGAACGTGAAGCCATAGCGGGCTGCCGCACGGCGCGACGGCGCGTTCAGCGCATCGCACTTCCACTCGTAGCGGCGATAGCCCAACTCGTCGAACGCGCGACGCATCAGCAGATACTGCGCCTCGGTGCCCGCGCGCGTGCGCTTGAGCAACGGCGAGTAGGCCACGTGCCCCACCTCGACGACGCCGTTCGCGGGATCGATACGCATGAGCGAGAGCGTGCCCACCGCCTTGCCCGTCTCCAGATCGATCACTGCGTGATGCAACGGGTCGGTCGATGCCGCGAGCTTCGTCGCATACGCGTAATAGCTGTCGAAGTCCGGGAACGGGCCGCCGCCCATGTAGGTCCAGTCGCGACCTTCGGCAGCCAAGGCATACGCCTCGAAGAGATCCTTCGCGTGACGCTCGACGTCGACCGGTTCCAGGCGGCAGTAACGCCCGGCGATCGGCGTGCGCGGCGGCTGCGAACGCGGCGTCCAGTCAGGCAGCGGCGGGCCGACCGGCTGGTCGAATTCGTTGAAATGCGGGGCGTCCGTCATGTCTGTCTCATCTCCGGCAAGTGACTGGGTATTGTGCTGATGCTCAAGTTATCGTGTCAGTGGTACGATTAAAAGCACCATCACCGGCAAATCTCTTGGTGCCATGACATCCCAGCCCCCTGCCCGTTCCGAGGCCGTCGCGCCCGCCTCCGAAAACGTTGCCGCCCTGTTCGACACACCGCTCGCCACCGGTCCCGGGCGCAACACCTCGCTCCAGAAGCAACTGCTCTCGCGCCTGAAGCACGCCATTCTCGAAGGGCGTCTGCCCGCCGGCGCACGACTGCCGGCCTCTCGCACGCTCGCGGAAGATCTCGCCGTCTCCCGCAACACGGTGTCCATCGTCTACGACCAGCTCGCTGCCGAGGGCTTCATCGTCCCGCATCGGTTGGGCACGCGTGTCGCGCAGTTGTCGCTCGATCCACACATTGCCGCACAGGCCGCGAAGGCCCTCGGGCAGAAGGCGCTGGCCGAAGCGGCAGCAGCGGCCGCAGCAGAGGATGTCAGCCCACCGCTCGCCTCTCGTCGTATCCAGCGTCTGCCCGCCACGCGCCATGCAGCACGCGCCGACGAGACGCCGCTGCCCTTCACGCCCGGCGTGCCCGCACTCACGCGCTTTCCCGCGAGCACATGGCGGCGCACGCTCGAACGCGTGATGCGTGAAGCGCAGCCGCGTCACTATCACTACGGCGATCCGCTCGGCGAGCCGGCGTTGCGCGAAGCGATTGCCGGCCATCTGCGTATCTCGCGCGGCGTGCGGTGCGATGCGTCGCAGGTCGTCATTACGGAAGGTGCGCACGAAGCGTTGATCCTGTGCGTGCGGTTGCTCACGGACCCGGGCGACACCGTGTGGATGGAAGACCCCGGTTACCGTGGCGCGAAGGCGGCCTTTCATTCGAGCGATGTGCGTCTGCACGCGCTGCGCGTCGATGACGAAGGCATCGTGATTCCCGAGGGTCTCTGGGAGCGCTCGCCCCCGAAACTGGTGTACGTAACGCCATCGCATCAGTATCCGCTCGGCAGCGTGCTGTCCGCGTCGCGCCGACTCGATCTGATCGCGCAGGCGGGGCGTCACGGCGCGTGGATTCTGGAAGACGATTACGACAGCGAATTCCGGCATCAGGGCGAGCCGATTGCGGCCATGCAAGGGATGGTGCCGGATGCGCCCGTGGTCTACGTCGGCACGTTCAGCAAAACAATGTTCCCGGCGCTGCGTCTGGGTTTTCTGATTCTGCCGACCGCGCTCGCCACGCAGGCGCGCGACGCACTCGACGAACTGCTGCGCGGCGGTCATCGCTTCGAGCAACTCGCGCTGGCGGACTTCATTCGCAGCGGGCAGTTCGCACGCCATCTCGGACGGATGCGACGGTTGTACCGGGAGCGTCAGGCGGCGTTGCGCGATGCGCTGGCCGCGCATTTCGACCCCGCGTACGCAGTGATCGGCGAGCGTTGCGGGCTGCATCTGACCGTGCGGCTCGATCCCGCGTTTCCGGACAAGGCGATCGTGGCGGCGGCGCAGCGCGAAGGCATTGGCCCTCGCGCGCTGTCGAGCTTTGCGCTCGATCCGCAACCCGCCGATAACGGGCTGGTGATCGGCTACGGGGATACGGATGCGTCCCGCATCCCCGGTCTGATCAAGCGGCTCGCGGCGATTGTCGCGGCGGCCCGATCGACATCATCGGATTGAGTTAAGGGTTCCGCGACAGCAGACAAATCGTCGCGCCCGTGTCCGAGCAGAAACATCCCGGCGGCGGACTTTCGCACTTGGCCGGCACGACGCGCGGCACCGGCGTAGATTCGGCTGCCTTGACCATTGCCACCGGGGACAAGAGCACTAACGACGTCGCCGAGATCCACCCGGCTCGCATCATCCAACTCATCTTCATTGCAGACTCCAGAAAGGTTTCCGATCCCTGCGCGAGTCATGTCTCGCACAGCGTTCATTCACTTCATACTGCAAGTCGATTTAAGACCTGCCGGAGAGAAGCCACTTTCAGGAATGGTTCACGCGCCGCCGATGAGGGAACTTTCCCCAAAGACATCGCGCGACGGCGCCGTTCGGCCGGTCGCGCGAAGGAAGCCATGCGTCAGGAAGACGTTGCGGGGCGTGCCGGTTTGCCCGACGACTCGCTGTCGTGAGCGTGCGCGACGGGCGCGTTGCGTGACATCCAGAACGTCAGCAGGACAGCGGTAATCGCGGCCATGGCGGCGCACAGATACACCTCGGCGTAACCATACGCACCGACGATCAGTCCGGCGACGGGGCCGGTCACGCCCAGCGCAACATCGAGAAACACCGAGTAGGCACCCAGTGCTGCGCCGCGATTTTGCGCCGGCACGAGATTGACGGCCGCCACACCCAGCGACGGGAACACCAGCGAGAAGCCCGCCCCCGAGAGCGCCGCGCCGAGGAGTGCGGTGAAGCCGGTCGGCGCAATGCCGAGCACGATCAGGCCGAACGCTTCGAGGGCGAACGACGTCATGGCGACACGGTAGCCGCCGAAACGGCCGATGCTGCTGCCCAGCAGCAGACGCACGCCCATGAAGCACAGACCGAACGCGGTCAGCGCCAGTGCGGCGTTGTCCCAATGATGGCTGGCGTAGTAGAGCGTGATGAAGGTCGAGATGGCGCCGAAACCGATGGAGCCGAGGGCCAGCCCCATGCCGAACGGCAACACCCGGCCGAGCACCGCGCGAAACGCCAGACGCTCACCGTGAATCACGGGCGTCGCACGCTTCAGGCGGGCGAGCAGCAATCCGACGATGCCTGCCAACGCCACTGCGCCACCGACGGCCTCGATACCGTACGCGTTGCTGAGCGCCACACCCAGCGGTGCGCCGAGCGCAAGCGCGCCATACGTCGCCACACCGTTCCACGAGATGACCCGCGCCGTGTGCGACGGTCCGACTTGCCCGATGCCCCACATGATCGCGCCCGTCGACACCCAGCTCTCACCGAAGCCCAGCACCAGACGCCCCGCGATCAACGCGAGCAACGCCAGCCAGGGCACACCGGAGAACACGCCACCGAGTGCCACGAGCAACCCGGAAGCGCCGCATGCCACCAATCCGCAAAGGACCGTGCGCTTCGGCCCCCAGGCGTCGGCGGTGCGTCCGGCATAGGGACGCGAGAGCAACGTCGCGAGATATTGCACGCTGATCGCCAGACCGGCGATCACGGAGCTGTACGCCAGATCCACGTGGACGAACGACGGCAGCACGGCGAGCGGCAGACCGATCGTCAGATAGCAGAGAAACGTGAAGAACACGGTGGAGACGATCTGCAACGTCGTGGCGAACTGGCCGTTCGCGGGGCGGGTGTCGGTAGGCATTGCGCAGGAGATCAGGAATCGACGAAACCCCAGGACGCGACAACCCGCACGACGGGCAAGCATGCGTGCGGGCTGACTCAATCCTAGGGTTTTCCCGGATCATACGCCGTTTTGCGCGTTTTGTGTAAACGCTTAAAAGATGTCGGACAAGTCACATCGAGCGACATCGGGAGATGGCTGTCATCTTGCCGGGAAAATCGCCGCCGAGCCCCGCCCGGCGGACGATTCACCGCAGACAGACGAGTTCAGCGGCCGACCTCGGCGAGCGATTTGAGGCTGACTGACAACATGGCAAGGTCGGCGTTACCCGCCGCCACCTGATCGGCCAGCACGCGGTGATAACGTGCAAGGGCTTCCGTATGCGTCTTCTGCCAGTTCGCGACCAGCCGGTCCGCCGGGCGCATGCCGTCGCTGTCAGCCACATCGCCGGCCGGGCCCTTCTCCGCCTTCCTCCCTGCCCGGCCGTCTTCGAGCACGCTCGCCGTCAGCCGTCGCCGCAACACCGACAACTCTTCGAGCAGCGTGGCGCGTGCCAGCCGCTGCCAGTGCGTCTGCATCGGCAAACCGAGCACGCCGGTCTGCAACCAGCCGTAGCCGAGCGGCGCGTCCAGCGCAAAGTACACCTGTGCGGCCAGCGCCGGTTCGCACCCGGTCGTGCTCGCGACCTCGGCAATGTCGAGCAACGCGACCCGCGCCCCGATCCCCGCCGCCGTTTGCGCCAACTGCGGTGGCACCCCCGCGTCGATCATGGTCTGGCTCTGGGTGCTGGCCGCTTCCAACGCTTCACCACTGACCAACGTATCGAGCGTGGGCAGGAGCGGATCGAGCACATTGCGCAGACGCTCGACCGTCTGCGGCACGTCGGTCAGACGGCGCCGCAGGAACCACAGCGTCGCTTGCTCGTGCCACTGCGCCACTGCCGCGAAAAGCGACGCCTGCGTCTCATGCGAGACCCGCGCGTCGAGCGCGTCGATCTCGAGCCACAGCGCGTCGAGCCCATAGGCTCCGCGCGCCGCGAGACTCGCGCGCACCACGTCCGCCGCCTCAGCCCCGGTCTCCTCGCTCAGCCGATGCACGAACGTCACCCCCGCCCGGTTGACGAGCGCGTTGGCGTGCATCGTCGCGAGGATTTCCCGCTTGAGCGGGTGACGCAACATCGCCGCGCCGCACCGGCTCGCCAACGGCGTAGGGAAGTACGACGGCAATCCGTCGGCAACGAACTCGGCGTCGGGCAAATCGCTGGCGAGCAGCACGTCGTAGAGCCACATCTTGCTATACGCCATGAGCACCGCGCGCTCGGGCGACGTCAGCCCCGTGCCCGCCGCGCGACGGGCATCGAGTCCTTCGTCGTCGGGCAGGAATTCGATGGCCCGCGACAGCCGCTGCGCGCGTTCCAGATACCGCATGAAGCGCGCGTCGCCGTCGAGCGCCGCTGCCGAGCGCAGACGTCCCAGCGACAAGGCCTGGGTTTGCAGATAGTTGTCGCGCAGGACCAGCGTGCCGACTTCCTCCGTCATTTCCGCGAGCAACGTATTGCGCTGCTTGAGCGTCATCTCGCCATCGGTGACGACCAGTCCCAGCAGAATCTTGATGTTCACTTCGTGATCGGAACAATCGACGCCGGCCGAGTTATCGATGGCGTCCGTATTGATGCGACCACCGTGCTGCGCGTACTCGATGCGCCCGAGCTGCGTCAGTCCTAGGTTGCCGCCCTCCGCCACGACTTTGCAACGCAACTCTGCGCCGTTCACGCGCAGGCCGTCGTTCGCGCGGTCCCCAACTTGCGCATGCGTCTCGGTACTCGCCTTCACATAGGTGCCGATGCCGCCGTTGTACAGCAGGTCGACGGGGGCCGTGAGCAGCGCACGCAGCAGGTCGGTCGGCGCCATCTCGCTGGCGTCCACGCCGAGCCATTCGCGGATCTGCGGCGACAGCGCAATGGCCTTTGCCGTACGCGGAAAAATGCCGCCGCCGGGCGAAATCAGTTTGGCGTCGTAGTCGGCCCAGCTCGAACGGGGCAACTGGAACAGACGCTCGCGCTCCGCGAACGACGTTGCCGCGTCCGGCGTCGGATCCAGGAAGATGTGACGATGATCGAAGGCCGCCAGGAGCCGGATGTGCTTCGACAACAGCATGCCGTTGCCGAACACGTCCCCCGACATGTCGCCGACACCCACGACCGTGAAGTCCTGCGTTTGCGTATCGACGCCCATCTCGCTGAAATGCCGCTTGACCGATTCCCACGCACCACGCGCCGTGATCGCCATCTTCTTGTGGTCGTAGCCGACGGAGCCGCCTGACGCGAAGGCGTCGCCCAACCAGAACCCGTACTCTGCGGAGATCGCGTTGGCGTAGTCCGAAAAAGTGGCCGTGCCCTTGTCGGCGGCGACGACCAGATACGGATCGTCGCCATCGATGCGCACGGTCTGCGGCGGGGGCACCAGCCGACCGTCGACGTAGTTGTCCGTCAGATCCAGCAACCCGCGCAGGAACGTCTGGTAGCACGCCACGCCCTCGGCCAGATAGGCATCGCGATCTGCCGGCGACGGCGGCTGCTTGACCACGAAGCCGCCCTTCGAACCGACCGGCACGATCACCGTGTTCTTGACCATCTGCGCCTTCACCAGCCCCAGCACTTCGGTACGGAAGTCCTCGCGACGGTCAGACCAGCGCAGGCCGCCGCGCGCGACCCGTCCCCCGCGCAGGTGCACGCCCTCGACGCGCGGCGAGTACACCCAGATCTCGAACATCGGTTTCGGCTCGGGCAGCCCCGGCACCTTCGACGGATCGAACTTGAACGACAGATACGTCTTCTGCGAAGGCTGCGTGGCGCCATCCTTGGAAGCGACGTCCTTTGCCGTCTGGAAATAGTTGGTTCGCAGCGTCGCCTCGAACACGCCGAGGAATTGACGCAGGATGCGGTCTTCGTCGAGATTGGGAACGTCTTCGAGTGCGGCGTGGATTTGCGTACGTAACTGATCGGCACGCGACTCACGGACGTCCGCAGCCAGCGAGGGATCGAAGCGCGCGAGGAAAAGCCGCACGAGCATGCCCGCAATCGCGGGGTTCCCCGTCAGCGCGTTCTCGATGTACGCATTGCTGAAGGTCGAACCGACTTGCCGTATGTACTTTGCGTACGCTCGCAGAATGCGTACCTCGCGCCAAGTCAGGCCGGCTTGCAGCACGAGACGGTTGAGATCGTCGTTCTCGACGTCGCCGGCCCAGATTCGCGCGAAGGCGTCTTCGAAGCGCGAGCGTGCGTGCTCCAGATCGACGTCCGCCCCGTCGAGGCTCGTCATGCCGAAGTCGTGCATCCACACCACGCCGGTGTCGGCCGGCTCGATGCGGTAGGGACGCTCATCGTTCACGCGCACGCCGAGATGTTCGAGCATCGGCAGACTGCGTGAGAGGGCAATCGGCTCGCCTGCCTGATAAATCTTGAAACGCAACGTGCCGAGGGCCGCTTCCAGCGGGCGATAAAGTTGCATGGCAAGCGCCGTCGCCTCCGAAGGCCCGGCGGTGCCTGACGTCGCCGCCTGCGGCGTTTGTCCTGCCGCGCTCAGCAACGGCTCGATGAGTTCGACGTCACGCACGGCCACGCGTGCTGCGTAATCCTCGCGATACCCCGCAGGGAACGCCTGTGCGTAGCGGCGTAGTGCCCGCGTACCGCGTTCCTCTCCCAGTTGTTCGCGTAGCGCGTCGGACAGATCGTCCTGCCAGCGCCGCGCCGTCTCGACGATCCGCGCTTCGAGTTCGGTGACGTCGACATCGGGCACATGACCCGGTTCGGTGCGCACGGTGATGTGAATGCGCGCGAGCATCGATTCCGACAGCAACGGCGTGAATTCGACGCTGGTGCCGTGATAGGCGGCGAGCAGCAGGTTCTGCACGCGAATGCGCAGATCGGTGTTGAATTTCTCGCGCGGCACGAACACGAGGCACGACACATAGCGGTCGAAGCGATCGCGTCGCACGAACAGCCGCGTGCGTTGGCGTTCCTGCAAGCGCAGAATGCCCAGCGCGATATCGGCGAGCTGATGGGCGTCGATCTGGAAAAGTTCGTCGCGCGGATATTGTTCGAGGATAGTGACGAGCGTCTTGGCCAGATGCCCGTTCGGCAGGAAGCCGGTATGGCCGATCACCTCGGCCACCTTGCGGCGCACCAGCGGAATCTCGTCGGCCGGCACCATGTAGACGGTAGACGTATACAGCCCGAGAAAACGCCGCTCGCCGCAGACGTTGCCTTGCGCGTCGAAGCGTTTGACGCCGACGTAGTCGAGATAGCCGGGGCGATGGACGCTCGCGCGCGAGTTCGCCTTCGTCAGGAAGATCGGCGCGCTCGCCTGAACGATGCCGATGGCGCCCGGCGAGAGGCGCGTCACATCGGGCGTGCTGGCGTCGCGCCGGGATTCCCTCAGCACACCGAGGCCGGTGCCGTTGACCCCTTGCAGGTAATGCGCCCCGTCGCGCTCGACCAGTTCGTAATCGCGATACCCCAGGAACGTGAAGTGGCGGGCGAGCATCCAGTCGAGGAACGCCTGCGCTTCGTCGATCTCTTCGCGCTCCTGCGTGGTCACGCCTTTTTGCGCGGCGCGCTGGGTGAGCGACTCGATGGCAGCGTGCGCGGCGGCCTGCATCGCGCGCCAGTCCTCGACGGCGGCCCGTACGTCGCCGAGCACGCGTTGCAGGCCGTCGACCAGCGCCTGTATGCGCTCGGGCTCCGAAAACCGGTCGACTTCGATGTGGATATACGATTCGAAGCGGCTGCCGTCGTCAGCGGGCGCCGGGCGCTCTTGTGCCGTAGCGCTGCCGTTCACACTACCGTTTTCGGCACCGCTTTCGGCACCATTTCCGCCACCATTTCCATTACCGACGTTGCTGCTGCCGGGCGCAACGCTCAGGCGCTTGCCTGCCGCATCGCGTCGCACGCGATAGACCGGATGGAACGCCGAATGCAGCGCCAGCCCTTGCCGGTTGATTTCCATCGTCACCGAATCGACGAGGAACGGCATGTCGTCGTTGACGATCTCGACCACGGTATGGCTGCAATGCCAGCCGTGCTGATCGAGGGTGGGGTTGTAGATTCGGATACGCGGCTCGCCGGAGACGAACTTCTGGCCGAGTTGCCAGTGCGCCATCGCCGCGCCATAAAGATCGGCAACACTGCGCGACACGACATCCTCGGCGTCGGCCAGACCGTAGTAATGCTGGACGAAGGGCTCGAACAGGGCGGCCACGCCGGGCGCGCGCTCACGGGCCATCGTGACGACTTCCGCCATGTGCTGGCGGACTTTCTCTTCCGGGTTCGCGGGCATGGGCACCTCTGCGGAAATGGACGAGACGGCGACCGGCCGACGACCGGCCCGTCGATGAGAAAGGACAGGCAAAAGACGTGCAAGCGGCAAGCAGAGCCATGCTACGCCCGGCGGCCCCGGACTGGCAACGGCGCAATCCCTGAGATCGGGTATGCTGGGCCGTCCGAGCGTACCGGCGTCCGACCGTGCCGAGACCGTACCGATATGCGCCCTCCGCCCGAAACCCGTCCACCGGCGCCGCTGGAGCCACCGGAGCCACTGGACATACCCGGTATAATCGCGCATGAACTCAAAAGCCACCGATTCGCGCAACGACAGCGCCCCGTCGTCCTCCGCTGCGACCACGACGACGCCCTTCTCGAACCTGCCGCTCTCGCCTGCCATGCAGGAGAACCTCGCACGGCTCGGTTACGTCTCGATGACGCCCATCCAGCAGGCGTCGCTCCCGGACATTCTCAACGGTCACGACATCATCGCGCAGGCCAAGACCGGCAGCGGCAAGACCGCCGCGTTCTCGCTGGGCCTGCTCCAGCGTGTCGACGCCCGCGATTTCGCCGTTCAGGCCGCCGTGCTCTGCCCCACCCGCGAACTCGCCGAGCAGGTCGCGCAGGAAGTGCGCCGCATCGCGCGCGCCGAGGACAACATCAAGGTCCTCACGCTGTGCGGCGGCGCCCCGCTGCGACCGCAGGCCGAGAGCCTTGCGCACGGCGCCCACGTGATCGTGGGCACGCCCGGGCGCATCATGGATCACCTCGATCGCGGCACGCTCTCGCTCACCGGCATCAAGACGCTGGTGCTCGACGAGGCCGATCGCATGCTCGACATGGGCTTTTTCGACGACATCGCCACCGTCGCCCGCCAGACGCCCGCGTCGCGCCAGACGCTGCTGTTCTCCGCCACGTACCCCGAAGGCATCGGCAAGCTAGCACAGCGCCTGCTGAAAACGCCGCGTGAAATCCGTCTGGAAGAGAAGCACGACGCCAGCAAGATTCGCCAGCGCTTCTATGAAGTCCGCGACGAAGAACGCCTGCACGCCGTGGGGCAGTTGCTCGATCATTTCCGCCCGGTGAGCACCATCGCGTTCTGCAACACGCGCGCACAGTGCAACGACCTGACCGACGTGCTGCGTGCCGAAGGTTTCCACGCGCTGACGCTGCACGGCGATCTGGAGCAACGCGAGCGCGACATGGTGCTGATCCAGTTCGCGAACCGCAGTTGCTCGGTGCTGGTGGCCACGGACGTGGCCGCGCGCGGGCTCGACATCGCGCAGCTCGAAGCGGTCATCAACGTGGACGTCACGCCCGACCCCGAGGTGTACGTGCACCGCATCGGCCGCACGGGCCGTGCCGACGAAGACGGCTGGGCGTTCAGCCTGGCGACGATGGACGAGATGGGCCGCGTCGGCAACATCGAAGCAGCCATGGGCGGCGAAGTCCAATGGCACAAGCTCGCCGAGCTGACGCCCTCGGGCAGCGGCCACCTGCTCCCGCCGATGGTGACGATTCAGATGCTGGGCGGCAAGAAGGACAAGATTCGTCCGGGCGACGTGCTCGGCGCGCTCACGGGCGAAGCCGGGTTCGCCGCCGCGCAGATCGGCAAGATCAACGTGATGGAAAACTTCACGTATATTGCCGTGGATCGCGACATCGCCCCGGTGGCGTTGCGCAAGTTGTCAGATGGACGCGTCAAGGGCCGCAAGGTCAAGGTAAGATTCCTTCAGGATTGATTGCCGGGGCTCGCGCGAGCCGCGCCGAGCCCACCCCATCCCTGCCGGATGTCCCCCTGAGCGCCATGCGCCACTAGGAGGCTGCAATGAGGTCACTGCGTACCCTGTTGTTCTTCCCTGCGGCGTGGCGCCGGGCACTGATCGGCGCGGCGGCCATCGCACTGGCCGCTTGCAGCACCAAGGGCGTCGCGCCCAACCCCGCCCTCACCGAAGACACGCTCGACGAGTACGCCATCGTCATCGTCGGCCTCGATACGCCATTGCAAAGCACCTGGGGTCCGTGGAATTTCTCGGACTTCAACCAGACGGTCAACGGCATCATCGGCGGCAAGATCACCCGAACCCTCAACAGCAATCCGCCCACGCGCGGCTATCTCGCCATGCGTGTCTCGCCGCTCATGCGCAACGAGCGCTTCGGTCCGATGGAGTTCACGCCGCCCGACAACAGCTATCGCTTCCGCTATTGCAAGGGGCGCAAGGTGCCGACGGTTCAGGTCAAGCGCGGGGATGTGATCTACGCGGGCACGCTCGTGCTCGACAGTCGCGACGGCAAACTCTGGCTGCGCACCGAGTTCGACATGGCGGGCGCGCGCCGCTTCGTGCAGGCGAACTATCCGTCGCTCGCCGACAAGCTCCAGCCACAGCCGTTCACGTATTACGAAGTGAAGAGCGAACCGGGTTGCCGGTAAGTCCCGGATGCCCTGGCTCACGCCGATGAGCGCCGCCGGCGCGGCATCACGGCATGCGAGGCGAAAGCCGGCCCATCGGGAGTCCGTCCGGGTTCAACCCGCCTGCGCCTCGTCGCTCGGCGTGAGCACGATCTCGCGCCCCTCGCACAAGGTGTCGGCGCGTTCGCTCAGTTCGTTCGCGACGTCGGACAAATGACGCCGCAGCGTATCGGCCAGCACCGACTCCGGGGCGTGCGCCGGGCGCAGCATCTCGACCGTAAACTCGATGGCCGGCGAGACCCGGTACAAACGCTGCGCCTGCACATGCGCACTCGCTGCGGTGAACTGATCGAGTAGTGCGTAGCCCAGCCCATGCTCGACGAGCGCCGCCGCGAGCGAATACGTCTGCACCATCAGCTCGGCGTCTTGCAGCAGTTCCGTCTGATCCAGACGCTCGTTGATCAATGCGCCCAGCGGCGTGTCGTCGTGCAGCTTGATGAGATCGCGACCGACAAGCGCGTCGGCGCTGGCGGGCCCGCGCCGCGAAAGCTTGGGCCACGAGGCGGGCACGGCGAGCACGATGTGCCCCTGCGCCACGGGGCGGCTCACGATACCGGCCGCCATTGGCGGCGCAGACACGATACCGACGTCGACCGAGGACGTCAGGATCGCGGTGATCGTCTCGCTCGTGTGATGGGTGATGAGTTCGAAGACCACGTCGGGATGCGCCCGGCGCATGCGTTCGATGGCCGCCGGCAGCAGGCTCTGCGCAAGACTCGGCGTGACGGCGATGCGCAGATGACCCACACCGTGCTGACGCAGATTGCGCGACGTGGTCCGCAACCGCTCCAGATCCGTGAAGATACGCTCGACGTCGGGGTACAGGCGCCGGGCTTCCGCCGTGGGCACGAGACGTCCCTTGATGCGATCGAAGAGCTTGAAGCCGAGCTGCTGCTCGGCATGCTGCAACACGCGGGAGACGACCGGTTGCGAGACGTTGAGCAATTGCGCCGCGCCGCTGGCCGAACCGGTCAGCACCACCGCGCGAAATGTCTCGATATGCCGCAATTTCATGCCTGACGTGATCTCCCTGTCTTCGATGCCCGGATCGGCAGCACGGCCGATCCTATAGCCAAAAGACATATGCTGCCTCAAATCTGCATAGGTTGCCGAATTTTCTCCCCCTACACTGCGTAGCAAAGGGCGGGAGAAAAAGGACCTTGGAAGGGAC
This sequence comes from Pandoraea sp. ISTKB, assembly GCF_001721285.1. Lineage (NCBI taxonomy): Bacteria > Pseudomonadati > Pseudomonadota > Betaproteobacteria > Burkholderiales > Burkholderiaceae > Pandoraea > Pandoraea sp. ISTKB. Next base: position 138,876 of record NZ_MAOS01000083.1, on the reverse strand, counting down.
CACAGAAGGGACGGCAGCCACCGCCCTCCGCAAATTTTTTCCTGCCTTGCGTTCCCTTGCGTTTTTCGTTGTTATCTATCTCATGCACATTGGAGTTATCGGCGCGGGCATCGTCGGCCTTGCCAGCGCGTATCAGCTGATTCGCGCGGGTCATGACGTCACGGTGATCGACGCCGGACGCGGTCCCGGCCTCGGCACCAGCTTCGCCAACGGCGGCCAGTTGAGCTACGGCTACGTGTCGCCGCTCGCCGCCCCTGGCGTGCTCTCGCAACTGCCGTCGCTGCTGTTCTCACGCACGGGACCGTTGCGCATCAAGCCGTCGCTCGACCCGGATTTCTGGCGCTGGTCGGTCGAGTTCGTCAAGCACTGCAATGCCGGCGCGAATGCCAGTTCCACGCTGCGTCTGCTCTCGCTCGGGCTGCACAGCCGCGAGGTGATGCTGGAATTTCTGGCGCAGGAATCTCAGGCGTCGGCCGCGTTCGCGTACCGTCTGAGCGGCAAGCTGGTGGTGTATCGCGACGCCGCCAAGCTCGCTGCGGCCGAGCGCTCGCTGGAGCTTGCCAACGGGCTCGGCTACCCGCAGCGCCGGGTCGACGCGGCGACGTGCGCCACGCTCGAACCCGCGCTGGGCAAGATTGCAGGCGAGCTGGCCGGCGGCATCTACACCCCGGGCGAAGGCACCGGCGACTGCCAGATGCTTTGTAACGAGCTGGCGCGCATCGTCACCGCGTCTGGACGCGGCACGCTGCGCCTCGAACAGGAAGTGACCGGGTTCGACGTGCGCGGCAACACCGTGCAGGCGGTTCGCACACGCACTGGCGACATCCCGGTGGACGCCTGCGTCGTCGCCAACGGTCTGGGCGCCGTGCCGTTGTTGCGTGACGTTGGCGAGCCGGTGTCGATGTACCCGCTCAAGGGTTACAGCCTGACGTATCGCGACGCGCCGTCGGACGCCCGCCCGCAGGTTTCCGTGACGGATGCCGACAACAAGGTCGTCTACGCGAGTCTCGGCGACCGTCTGCGCGTGGCGGGCATTGCCGATCTGGTCGGGTACGAAAAGGGCATCGCGGCGCACCGCATCAGCGCGCTGCGTACGCTGTCCGCCGGACTGTTTCCGTCGTTGCGCGGCACGCCGGCGCCGCTCGAATGGACCGGCATGCGCCCGTCAACGCCGCATGGGCGGCCGGTGCTGGGGCGCGCGGACAAGCTGGGGAATCTGTGGCTGAACGTCGGCCACGGCGGTTTGGGTTTCACGTTGTCGATGGGGGCTGCACGCGCCATCGCCGACGCCATCGACGGCAAGCGTCCCGCCGTCGATCTGACAGGGTTTGCCCGTCTGGCCGCGTAAGCGTCGGCATTCGACCATGTCGGGGCACTCGGGCACACGGTCGGCGTTGCGAGACGCCGGGCCGCACGCGAGGCATCAGTGGCACGACGCCCACGGGGAACGATGGGGCGTGTCGGGTTGTATCAGTGTTTTACATTCACCTCCGATAGGACAAGAGACCATGAAGAAGCTGTTTGCTCCCCTGCTGCTCGTCAGCGCCGCCGCCGCCCTGTTCGCGCAAGCCGCGAGTGCAGAGGAACTGACCGGCACGCTCAAGAAGATCAAGGACACCGGCGTGATCGCCCTCGGCGTGCGCGAGTCCTCGATTCCGTTCTCGTACTCCGATAACGGCGGAAAGACCATCGGCTACTCGCAGGAAATCGCGCTGAAGATCGTCGATGCCGTCAAGAAAGAGCTGAAGACGCCGAACCTCAAAGTGACGGAAACGCCGATCACGTCGCAAAACCGCATCGTGCTCATGCAGAACGGCACGATCGATCTGGAATGCGGCTCGACCACCCACACGTTCGATCGCGCCAAGCAGGTCGGCTTCTCGCACAACATCTTCCTCTACTCGATCAAGATGATCGCCAAGACGGGCTCGGGCATCACCGACCTGAACAGCCTGAAGGGCAAGACCATCGCGACGACGGCCGGCACTACCGCCGACCGCATTCTCTCGGGCAAGAAGGGTGAAGTCGGCTTCAACCTGATTCAGACGAAGGAACACTCGGACGGCTTCCTGACCGTCAAGCAGGGCCGTGCCGTCGCGTTCGTGATGGACGAGCCGCTGCTCTACGGTCAGCGCGCCGCCTTGTCGGCAGACGACGCCAAGGGCTATGAAATCGTCGGCCCGAACCTCCAGTTCGAAAACTACGCCTGCATGATGCGCAAAGATGACCCGGCATTCACGAAGGTCGTGGACACGGTCATCGCCGACATGGAGAAGTCGGGCGAGATGGAGAAGCTGTACAACAAGTGGTTCACGCAGCCGGTGCCGCCGAAGAATCAGAACATGAACTATCCGATGACGCCGGAAATGCGCGCCATGTTCAAGGACCCGATCACGAAGGCTTACGACTGATCCTGACGGACTGACCGTTGTGCGGGGACCACGGTCCCTGCACCGGACGATCCCGTTTTTTGCCGTTTCCTCAGATTCCCCCCTCATGAACTCGCACGCCACGCTCGGCATCCTCGGCGGCATGGGCCCCGCCGCTGGCATCGACCTCTGCCGCAAGATCGTCGACCAGCACCCCGCCAACCGCGATCAGGATCACATCCCGTTCATCCTGTATTCGGTCCCGCAGATTCCCGACCGCACCGAAGCGCTGCTGCGCGACGGCGCTTCGCCCCTCGACGGCATGCTCGATGGCGTGCATGCGCTGGAGCAATCCGGCGTAGGCTGCATCGCGATTGCCTGCAATACCGCTCACGCGTGGCTCGACGCACTGCGTCATCGCACCCGTCTGCCCATGCTCGACGTGGTCGAAGCGGTCGCCGGCGAACTGTCGACCTGCGTCGCGCCCGGCGCCCCGATTGGTCTGATGGCCACGGAGGGCACGCATCACGCCAACGTCTACCGGCCCCGGCTCGAAGCGCTGGGCTACCGTTTCGTCAGCCCGAGCGAGCCGCTGGCCCACCAGGCGCTCGTCAACGAAGGCATTCGCCTGACCAAGGCCGGAGAAATTCGCCGCGGCGGTGAAGCCCTCGCAATGGCGCTGGAACAACTCCTTGCCGCCGGTGCGCAGCGCGTAATCCTCGGCTGCACGGAAATCCCGGTCGCGCTGGCGACGCTCGATTCACCGCTCGCGCGCTTCGGTCTGGATGCGTCCGCCGCGCTGGCCCGCGCCTGCATCGCCTGGTCGCTCGCACATGAAGTGCAGACACACGGCTGAGCGGGAACTCGCCACGCGCGAATCCTCAATTTCCTGATTTCTCATTTTCCCGACACCTCTCTCATCTGCCGCGAATCGCCGGCCCCCAAGGGCAGCGCGCGGCAGCGTCGGCCGACCATGAATGTTGCGATGTTGCATCGCAATGACAAAATCCACGATTGCTGCCCCCTCAAGTCGCTCCGGCTTGGGTAGACTGGCGCACGCAAGTTGATCGCGCCGGTGAAAATACCGGCGGCATGGAGGTGTTCCGGGCGGACGATGTTGACCGAACTTCGGTCAAACGCCACCGGCCATGCAGGAAAAAATCCCGATTGTCTTGTAGGAAAAAATCCAACACGGGAAATCCGTTGGAAAGCGGCGTGAAACGGGGATTGAGGCCATCAAAATCGCTGGCGTCTTTAGCTATAATGGCCCACAATCCATCGGACACCTGCCGGACCACGGTCCGGCCATGAGCGCGTTTGCCTTAACGGGGAAGCACATGAGCGGCAGCGCGCTCGACGTGATGCATGCACAGACAACAACAATGAGTTCAGATCGACTCCCAGCCGGTGTGCCTTTGGTCGAGCCTTCGACCCTGGCATCGGCAATCGCCGAGGCCAACGCCACGGCGCCGGCCCCGGCATTGTCCCGGGCGCTGGTCGAGCTGACCGGCGGACTTTCGGCACATGTTGCAGCCGATGGCCGTTTCCTTTTCATTGCCGAAGCCTCCCTGCGTCTGCTTGAGTACTCGCGTGAGTACATCGACCATGCCACGCTCTTCGAGCTGACTGGCATCGAAGACGTTCCCTTGTTGCAGGATGCGTTTTCCGCCGCCCAGACCCTCGGTCCCCAGCAGTGCACGGTACGCCTGCTGCGCGGTCTGACCGACCGTGTCTGGATGCGCCTTCGCATTGCCCAGTACACCCCCCGCATCGGCAGCGCCTCCAGCGCCACGTTCCTCGTGCACGGCGAAGACATCACCGCGTTCAAGGAAAACGAAGCGCGTCTGTCCGACCTGGCGGTGCGCGATGCGGTAACGGGTCTCGGGAATCGTCAATATATTCAGCAGTGCATCGTCGAGACGATTCAGCACGCGCGTGAAGGCGGCCCGAACTTCGCCGTCGCCCTGCTCGATCTGGACGGCTTCAAGAAGGTCAACGACTCGCTCGGTCACGACGTGGGCGACCAGTTGCTGCGCGACGCCGGCCAACGCCTGATCGCGCAGATTCGCGAGACGGACATGGCCGCGCGCATGGGCGGCGACGAATTTGTCCTGGTACTGCCCGGTTGCGATAACGAACAGGCGCTCGGCGGCATCATGAAGCGACTGCTCTCGGCGGTTCAACAGCCGTTTCAGGTCGGCGATCAACTGCTGCACCTGACGACGAGCATCGGCGTGTCGTTCTACCCGCAGCACGGCGACTCCGCCGGCCTGCTGATCAAGCACGCCGACGCCGCCATGTACTGCGCCAAGGATCGCGGCCGCAACGGTCTGTTCGTCTACACGGACGATCTGGGCGATTTGCACCGCAAGGCGTTTTCGCTGGAATCGGCGATGTTCGAGGCCATTCACAACGGTGAATTCAGCCTGCATTACCAGCCGATCTGCGATCCGATTTCGCTGAACGTGAAGGGTGTCGAGGCGCTGATGCGCTGGCATCCGGCACTCGGTCCGGTCTCACCGGCCGAATTCATTCCGCTGGCCGAGGCCAACGGTCTGATCAATTTGCTGGGCGGCTGGGCGTTACGCGCCGCATGCATGCAGCTCGCGCGCTGGGATCGCACCCGGCTCGACGGGATCTACATGTCGGTCAACGTCTCGGCACAACAGTTTCACCATCCGTCTTTCCCGAGCCTCGTGTGGCAGGCGATCGCCGACTCCGGCGTGGAAGGTCACCGGCTGGTGCTCGAAATTACCGAAAGCGTGCTCATGCGCGACCCGGAGCAGGCCAATCTGGTGCTGCGCGAGTTGCAGACGCTGGGCGTGCGTTTCGCCGTCGACGACTTCGGTGCGGGCTATTCGAGTCTGGGATACCTCAAGCGTTTCCCGCTCTCGGCGCTCAAGATCGACCGCAGCTTCGTCAAAGACATGCCCACGTCACCGAACGACCGTACGATCGTCACGGCAGTTCTGGGACTGGCACGCGAGCTGGGTCTGTCGGCAGTCGCCGAAGGGGTCGAGACGGAAGAACAACGGCAGATGCTGATCGATCGCGGCTGCCATTCCATCCAGGGCTGGCTGGTGTCGAAGGCCTTGCCTGCGGGAGAACTGGAGGCGGCCTTTGCGAGCGGGCGTCTCAACGTGGATGCCGGCCACTGACCGGACAACCCCGCTACCATGAGCCTTACCAAAGAAAAAACGCTCGAATTGTTGTGGCAGCGCATGGCTGAGCGCGGCGACTTTCCGTCGCTGCAACGCTCGGTCACGGGCATCGTGTCTGCCATGCAAAGCGAGAACACGAGCACGGCCGACCTCGCGTCGTCGGTGCTCTCGGATTTTGCCCTCACCCAGAAAGTGATTCGTCTGGCCAACTCCGCCATGTATGCGCCGTTCGGCTGCAACGTGACGACGGTCTCGCGCGCGATCATGATTCTGGGGGTCGACACGATCGGTCACCTGGCCCTCAGCCTGAAACTGCTCGAAGGCTTCGGCGAGGTCGCCGCGCGTCGCGACGACATGGCACGCGAGCTGGCCCGCGCCACGCTCGCAGGCGCTTTCGCCCGCGACATCACTTCCAAGAACGGGATCCGCGACGGTGAAGAAGCCGTCGTCTGCACGTTGCTGCATCACGTGGCACGTCTGCTGGTGACGTATTGCTTCCCGAACGAATGGGTCGAGATTCAGGAAATCGCGGCCGAGCAAGGCATCAGCGACAGCGACGCCTGCGAGCAGGTGCTGGGCATCTCGTTCCCGGAGCTGGCCGAAGCGGCGGCGCGCAAATGGGGCCTGCCGGAATCGATTGCGACGAGCATGCGCCCGATCGATCTCGATGGCGACGCGCCGCTCTCGCACGCCGACTGGCTGTGCGCTGTCGCGAACATGTCCAACGAGATGGTGACGGAGCTCACACGCGGCGCCGATGCGGCACGTCTGGCCGAACTGGCCGAGCGTTATGCCGATCGCCTCGCGCTGGACATCAGCGAAGTGGTCTCCGTCGGTGAGGAGATGGCGCGCGACACGAGCCATCAGGAATTCATTGCGATCAGCACCGGTGCCTCGAACACGCGTCAGCCGCCGGCGGGCAAGCCGCTGGATTCGGCGCGACGTCTGGCCGACGGGCTTTCGGAAGTGCGTGCCGCCACCGGTGAGACCGATGCGGTCGGGCTGCTCAACCTCACGCTCGAAGCCATCCTGCAATCGCTGGGCTTCGTCAATTGCGCCGCGTTCGTGCGCGCACCGGCGGGCAAGTTCTTCGAGATGCGTTTCGGCATCGGGCGCGACGTGCAGCCGTTGCTCGGTCTGACCTTCCCGGAAGCGTTCGAGCCGGACGTCTTCCATCTCGCCCTGACCAACGGCCGTGCGATCCTGATCGACAACGCCCGCGAGCCACGCATCGTGCCGCGCATTCCGCTGTGGCACCGTCAGCACTTCTCGCACGTGAAGTCGTTCTTCCTGCTGCCGGTTCGTCAGCGGAATCAGACGGTGGCGTTGCTCTACGGCGATTGGGGCGGCGCCTTGTGCGCGGGCGGCATCGGCGCGAAGGAAATGGAGTTCCTGCATCACATGGGGGACGAGATTTCGAGCAAGCTCGAGAGCGTCGCTCAGCAAAATGCGGCCACAGGCAACACCACCGATTCGCTCGCCCGCAAGCCGTCAGGCACGACTGGCGGCCGTTAAGTTAAGTCAAGGCCACGCCGGTTCATCTCGCCATCACGCGAAGCCGCGCCCGTCCGACAACCGTCGACGGGCGTTTTTGTTTGTCCGCTCCGATCGTAGCGGTGTCTCGGCAATTCATATCGCCAATGCAATCTTTGGTATCGCGGATTCGATATAGTCCGCGGCGCTCGTCCTGCGACGTCGGCCATGCACTGGATATTTCGCACACGTGCCGCCGTCCGCCATGGCGGCGCAATGTCACGCGCTCAGGCGCTGTTCCCCGCGTGGCGTAAGGCGTCAGCCCGTTTGGGCGATCTCCCCGCACGCAGGCGTACTATGTCGCCAGACCGCAGTTTTTCTCCACGACTGCGCGTCAGTCGTCGGCCGCGCATCGTCCGCAATCTCCTTCGATGTTTTTTGACGCGACTCGCTGCACCCCGGTAAAAAATTTACGCTCGGTTTCGCCTCACCCGTCAGGCCATGTAAATCAAATCGTACCGTCGGATCAGGAGAAGACATGACGCAATCTGCTGCTGCACCGGTGCATCCGGTCGACGAGCGCCTGCCGCTCCCCAAGTTGTTCACGCTGGGATTGCAACACGTGCTGGTGATGTACGCAGGCGCCGTCGCGGTGCCGCTGATCATCGGCGGCGCGCTCAAGATGTCGGTCGATCAAATCGCGTTCCTCATCAACGCCGACCTTTTCGCGTGCGGTATCGCCACGCTGATCCAGACGCTCGGTCTGTGGATCTTCGGCCTGCGTCTGCCGATCATGATGGGCGTGACGTTTACCGCCGTGACACCGATGATCGCCATCGGCACGAATCCGGATCTCGGCCTGCTCGACATCTACGGCGCGACGATTGCCGCCGGCATTATCGGCATTCTCATCGCGCCGTTCATCGGCAAACTGCTTCGGCTCTTTCCCCCCGTCGTGACGGGCACGGTCATTACGGTGATCGGCATCTCGCTCATGGGCGTCGGCATTAACTGGGCGGCGGGCGGCTTCGGCAATCCCGACTACGGCAACCCGCTGTATCTGGGCGTGTCGTTCGCGGTCTTGCTGTGCATCCTGTTCATCACGAAGTATGTGCGCGGCTTCTTCTCGAACATTGCGGTATTGCTGGGCATTCTGTTCGGCACGATCGTGGCGATCGCACTCGGCAAAGTGTCGTTCGCAGGCGTGTCGGAAGCCCCGTGGTTCGGCTTCGTCATGCCGTTTCACTTCGGCGTGCCGCGCTTCGACCCGATCGCCATCGCCACGATGACGCTGGTGATGCTTGTCACCTTCATCGAGTCGACCGGCATGTTCCTCGCGGTGGGCGACATCGTGGGACGTCCTGTCGATCAGAAGACGCTGGTGCGCGGCTTGCGTGTGGACGGACTGGGCACAATGATCGGCGGCATTTTCAACACGTTCCCGTACACGTCGTTCTCGCAGAACGTGGGACTGGTCGGCGTGACGGGCGTCAAGAGCCGCTGGGTATGCGCCATGGGCGGCTTGATTCTGATCGTGCTGGGGTTGTTTCCGAAAGTGGCGCATGTGGTAGCGTCGGTGCCGCAATTCGTGCTGGGCGGCGCGGGCATCGTGATGTTCGGCATGGTGACGGCCACCGGCATCAAGATTCTCTCGACGGTGGATCTGTCGAAGAACCGCTACAACCTGTACATCATCGCGATCAGTATCGGCGTTGGGATGATTCCGGTGGCGTCGGACAAGTTCTTCATGAAACTGCCGCACGCCCTCGCCCCGTTCTTCCACAGCGGCATTCTGCTCGCGTCGATCAGTGCCGTGCTGCTCAACGCGCACTTCAACGGGTTGCGCAGCGAGGAAGAGGCGAGCGCGCTGGCGCAGGAGGCCGGCAAGCAGGCAGATGCGGCGCATTGAGATTGGCGCCGCACCCGGGGCACGGCGTGGAAGTCGCTACGCCGTGCTTTATTGCGGCTTATTGAGCTGCGCCGGGGCGCCCTCCGAGCCAGACGCGCCACAGACGGCGCGTCGTACTTTCCGATGCGAAGTCCCGCGCCATTGACGCCCTCGCGCCCACATCGACGACACGAGCGGCATCCGTCGTCATTTTGTCGAAAATGTCGTCGTCGTATGGCACCAGTTCAGCGGAGACGACCTTGTCCGACGCCTCCGAAAAGTCCGGCACCATCAGCTTCAGGTAATAGGGCAGCATCTCGCCCAACGACAACGTTTCGCTCGGGAATGCCGATAGCGGCTTCACACTCGCATTCCCGTCAAACTCGGCAACTGACTTCTCCATGCTGCCGAATGCTGTCGCCTTGAACGATTTCTCCATGCCTGCGCAGTAAAGCACCGCCGCTTTCGTTTTTCGATCAGCAGCGCCGCTGACCGCTTTCGAAACGACCACCATCCCCGGGACTGTCAGGCGGTCGATACTCGTCGCACCATTGCGAGCAATGCCGATCTGCACGGTGTAAGCAAAAACGCGGGCACCCTGGCTGTCAAAACGACCTTCGACAGTGGGATGCTCGCAGATGGCATCCAAAAGGGAGGCAATCAACCGCTGCGCCGATTTCGTTTCGTCGATTTCAACCTTGATGCGCGCGGCAAGCCCATCGCGATTCCATTGCGCGATCGTTTTGCGCGCCGAGGTATCGGTGAGCACCGCATCGGCAATCGACCGGGCTGTTGCACGTGCATGATCCACCGGCAAATCCTGACGCACCCAGGTTACAGCGGCATCGATGGCCGGTCTCGCCGGCCGGAAGGTATCCGGATCCTGGCCATGCTTCACGCAAACCCACTGGTCGTAGTCCGCCTTCGACCAATGGCCGGTACCGCTCACGATGTCAGCGATCAGTTTTCCTGCCGACCCGACCACCTTGTACTGCGACGGTTGCTGCGCGGCTTGCGATGCGGCCTCCCCCGAGGGAAGCACCACGCCGATGAGCGTGTCTCTCGGATGCATGTCGTCCGGGAGATCGAAGAGGGAGAATATCTCCCATGGCAATGCGTTCAGTCCGGCGTCGAGCGCCTGCGTGAATTCCCCGAGAGACGCCACCTCGTTCGACAACTTCACGGCGTCTGCCGAGATCGATGGCGTCGCCCTTGCAGCGATCGACGACGACACTGCGTCATCGCCTTGGGGGATTCGGGTGTTTTCCGATATCGATGAGGATTGTGAGGATTGCGCGGAATGGTTCGCGATATCGGATCGGACGGTGGGCATCCCCAGTCCTGACGATGACGAGTTGATTTCCATGATGGGCTCCGGAAGTCTGACGTGGCGGATCGTCTGAGGCGATCCCAATCCGCCAGGATGGGCAAGACATGCACGTTCGCCCTCACCGACGTTGCGCCATCGTTGCCCTGATATCGCCGAGGCACTTTCAACAATCGATCCAACGCCTGCGAGCTATTTCCCCCCGCACCGACGGCCCGGCGCCGTGACATCGCAGCGCCACGGCACCACAGCGCCGTGAAATAAGCCTCAATGGAAATTCCGGCTCGAAATCGTGAGTTCGCCCAGCATCGGCGAAAGATCGATCAGGCGATGCGCGACCAGATGGGTAACGCGTTCCTCGCGCTGCCATATCCCTTCCACGCCCAATAGCGACGACGCCAGCAACTCCTTGCGCTGCGCCTCGACCAGATCGGGCCAGACGATCACGTTGATGACGCCCGTCTCGTCTTCCAGCGACACGAAGACCGTGCCGTTGGCCGTGCCCGGACGCTGACGCCCCGTCACAATGCCGACGGCACGCACACGTCGCCCGTGCACGCCGTCGGACTGCAAGTCCTTCGCCGTGCGCACGCGCATTTTCGTCAGCTTCTCGCGCAACAGCAGTAACGGATGACGCCGCAACGTCAGCCCCGTACTCGCATAGTCGGCCACGATGTCCTGTCCCTCGGCCATCGGCGGCAAGGCCACCTGCTCATCCGCACTGCCCGGCGCGGCGTCACGCAGGACAGTGGCCCCCAGCAACGGCGTGGGCGGCTGCCAGGCGGCCACTGTCCAGCGTGCCTGACGCCGTCCGCCCAGGAGGGCCGACAAGGCGTCCGCTGCCGCCAGCGCGTCGAGATCGCGACGCGACAACGCAGCGCGCGACGTCAGATCGTCGATGTCGGTAAACGGCCGCTGCCGACGCGCACGCTCGATGGCCTGCGCGCCCTCGACAGACAGGCCCTTGACCAGCGACAGGCCGAGGCGCACCGCTGGTCGACGCGCATCCCCATACCGACCGACCCTCGCCTCGGGACGCGACTCGACATCGCTCACGCACACGTCCACCGCGCGAACCTCCACGCGATGCCGTCGCGCATCCTGCACCAGTTGCGAGGCCGAATAGAACCCCATCGGCAAACTGTTGAGCAACCCGCACAGGAACATCTCCGGCGCGTGACACTTGAGCCACGCACTGGCGTATGCCAGCGAGGCGAAGCTCGCCGCATGACTCTCAGGGAAGCCATACTCGCCGAACCCCTCGATCTGACGACAGATCGCCTCGGCAAACTCGAGCGGATAACCATTCTTCAACATGCCATCGACGATCCGGGTCTGGAATTTCTCAAGACCGCCTTTGCGCTTCCATGCCGCCATCGAACGACGCAACTCGTCGGCATCGCCCGCAGAGAAGTCAGCGGCGATCATCGCGATCTGCATGACCTGCTCCTGAAAAATCGGCACGCCCAATGTGCGTTCCAGTGCCGGTCTGATGGCGTCGCACGGGTAGTCGACCTCTTCCGGTTTCAACTTGCGCCGCTTCAGATAGGGGTGCACCATGCCGCCCTGAATCGGCCCGGGACGCACGATCGCGACCTGCACGACCAGATCGTAGAACTTGACCGGTTTCAGACGCGGCAACATGCTCATCTGCGCTCGCGACTCGATCTGAAACACGCCCACGGTATCGGCGCGTCGGATCATGCCGTAAGTGGCCGGGTCATCGCGTGGAATCTCGGCCAGTTCGATCGGCTTGCCCTGCCATTCGCCCAGCAAATCGAGCGTGCGACGCAACGCACTCAGCATGCCGAGCGCCAGCACGTCGACCTTGAGCAGTCTGAGCGTCTCGATATCGTCCTTGTCCCACTGAATGACGTAACGGTTCTCCATCGCGGCCGGCGCGATCGGCACGAGACGCGAGAGCTTGTCGCGCGAAATCACGAAGCCGCCGACGTGCTGCGACAGATGCCGTGGAAATCCGATCAGCCGCGCCACCAGATCGGCCCATAGCCGCGTCGTCGGCGCATCGGGCGATAGCCCCTGCGCAGCCATGCGGGCGAGCAGGTTCTCCCTGCCATCCCACCACTGCTGACTCTGCGCCACCTGCTCGACGATGGACAGATCGATCCCCAGCGCCCGCCCCGTATCGCGCACGGCGCTGCGCATGCGATAGCTGATGACCGTTGCCGCCAGCGCCGCCCGGTCTTTACCGTACTTCCGATAGATGTACTGGATGACGATCTCGCGCTTCTGGTGCTCGAAGTCGACGTCGATATCGGGCGGCTCCTTGCGCTCCCTCGACAGAAAACGGCCGAACAGCACTTGCGCTTCGTCGGGGTTCACCGCAGTGATGCCCAGGCAATAGCACACCGCCGAGTTCGCCGCCGAGCCGCGCCCCTGACACAGGATCTTCTGGCTGCGGGCATAGCTCACGATGTCGTAGACCGTCAGGAAGTACGGTTCGTACTCAAGCTCGCGAATGAGCTCAAGCTCCGCCTTGAGGAGCTTCACGACTTTCGGTGGCACACCGTCGGGATAGCGCCACGCCGCTCCCTTGTCGACCTCCTGGCGCAGATACGATTCCGGCGTATGGCCTGCGGGCACGAGTTCTTCCGGATATTCGTAACGCAGTGTCCTCAGATCGAAATGACATCGCGAAGCGATCGCCACCGTCTCGGCCAACGCCTCTTTCGGATAAAGCCACGAAAGCCGTAGCCGGGGACGCAAATGTTGCTCCGCATTCGCCGTGAGCGACAAACCGCACGCCTGCACCGGCACGCCCCGTCCGATGGCCGTGAGGGTGTCTTGCAACGGTTTGCGCGAACGCACGTGCATGAGGACATGCCCCGTCGCGACGAGCGGCACGCCGCATTCGACGGAGATCGCACGCAGACGCGCCAACTGCGCCTCGTCGTCCGCACGGTGACGACGTTCCAGCGCGAGCCAGATCCGCCCTTCACCGAACGTCCGGGCGGCCCAACGCGTCTGCGCCAGCGTCAGTTCGGCGCTCGCGTCGGGGTCCGGCACCAGAATGAGCAGACAGCCCTTCAGACCGCGCAGATGCGCGTACTCCCCGGTCGGCGCACTGAAATCTCCCGGGTGCAACCGATAGCTGCGATTCGGACCACGCATGCGTCCGAGCGTGATCATCTCCGACAGATTGCCGTAGCCATCACGGTGCTGCGCCAGCGCAACCAGATGCACGGTGCCGAGTGTGTCAGGGAGATCGAGGGGATCGTGGCTCGCCAGCACGCTCTGCTCGATTCCCGTCAACCCGCGCTGTTCGGATGATGTGTCGTGTGACGATGGCGATGGCGATGGCGATGGAGACGGAGACGGCGGCCGGGTCTTCGACGCTCCCGTCGATTGCGGTACTTGTGATGAGGCACACTCGGGCGTCAGACGAAACTCGCTGCCGACGATCAGCTTCACGGCCGGATACTTGACCACTTCCGCGAGCGCCCGTACGACACCGGCCAGCGAACACTCATCGGTAATGGCCAACGCGGTGTACCCCAGATGTGCCGCCCGTGCGACCAACTCCTCCGGGTGCGACGCGCCGCGCTGAAACGCAAAATTCGACAGGCAATGCAACTCGGCATACGCAGGCAGACCACCTTCATCCCCCCCGTGCGGCCGAGCAGGGGCGTCTTCGGGGGTGTCGGCACCGTCGTCGTTGGCGGCCAACCCGTCGGTCGACCCTTGCCAGGGGAGAAAATCGTCGAAATTCATAAGGCGACTTATCGGTCGGCGTTCACCGGCATCAGCCGAACAGGCCGTGCAGATACCACGCGGCGTCGGCCCCTTTCACCGGACGCTCACGAAACACCCACAGCAGCGCCCCCGAGGCATCGGCGGCGATGAAGTAATCGCGCGTGACCGTGCCCGGCTCCCACCATCCCGCCTCGATCCGCTCGGGGCCACTCACCAGTTGCAACGGCCCCTGTCGCCACGGACGCTCCTGCTGCACGCGCAACCGTTGCGGGGCATCGAGCAGCCATGCCGGACGTGGGGGCAATGCCTGCGCAGTCTCCGGCAAATGACGCGACGTCCCGGCGCTCGGCCCTCGCGCGCCATGCGTGGTACGGGTACCCACGCTCGTGCCTGGGTTTGCACCTGAACCGTTGCAAGCCTCTGCGCCCCCGCCCGCCCCATAAGGCACACTGACGAACGCCGCCTCGGGACGATGATCGCCACGCACCTGCAAACGTCGCACATGCTCATCCCCCAGACGCGCCGCCACACGCTCCATCAATTGCACGAAGTCCTGACGCTCGCGCCCGGGCTCCGGCAGTAACGACCCGTTTTGCGGAACGTGCGGTGCGGTCTGAGTCACGTCGAGCCGTAGCGTCAGCACCGGTGCGACCAGCGGCGCACGCGCGAGCCGCTCCTTGCACAGCGACAGCAAGTGCGCCGGGGCGGCACTGGCCTCGGCCAGACGGATATCGAAACGCGTCGGCGCCAGCGTCTGTCTGCCGAGCGGTTCGTGTTCGAGTATCAGTGTCAGCGAGCGCGTCGCCAGTTGGCCGGCGGCCAGCCATCCCGTCAGTTGCGCCAGCAAGCGGCGCAAACCGAAGAGCAGCACTTCGACGTCGTGAGTCAGCGACGGCAACGGCAAGACCGCTTCGAAATGCGGCGGAGCGCGATACCACGCCGGGGCTTCCGGCGTATCGCCATAAGCGCGGGAAAGCGAGGCCATCAACGCTGCGCCGCAGCGACGCCTGACACCCGCCGCAGGCAGCGCTCGTAGCGCTCCCAACGTCGCACAACCGATTTGTGCGAGCCAATCGAGCCATGGCTGCGCTTCGGGCAGCAACGCGACCGATAGCGGGTCGAGTTGCACCGGCAGCACGGCCAGGGGAGGCGGCAACAACGGCTCTCCGGGCTCACCGGACTCGCCATACCATGCCGACGAGATTGACGACGACGTCTCTCCGGACTTCGATACCGCTGACGCCACGTTCACCGGCACGTTCATCGGCACAATCGAGCGACGCGACGCGCGCGACTTCATCGCCGCCTGCATCTGTTCCGGCGTCGGCGCATGCGAATCGACAGGTGGCGAGGCCACTTCTGCGGCACGCGCGAGCAATACCGCAGCGCTGGCCGTCGCGGCCATCCCCAACGATGCGCGATGCCCAAGCGCTTCGGCACTCTCCAGCACCTGCACGGCCAACGACGCCAGACCGCCGAACAGGCGCAGGCTCGGCGCAACGTCGATCACCACACACTGCGGCGTGGCAATCGCGACATCGGGCCCGAAGCGCAGCAAGGCCAGCGCCAGGGCTTCGAGCGCCAGCGACTCGGCCCCCTCGTCGCGATCGTGAAACCGAGCTTGCGGCAACAGCGCCAGTACGCCGCCACGACGCATCCCCGGCTGCACCCCGGCCGTCTGCGCCGCCTCGCTCGCCTGCCAGACACGCGACTGCGCCAACACGACCGTCGTGTCGGCCTGCGCGCCCGCGTCCCCGTGCGCACGCATACGCGGCGAGGCGACCTCAAGCGCCAGAGATGGCAGATGCAGGGCGATCCAGCAGGCCATGCGAGACTCCGGAAGCAGAAACGAAAGAAGCAGTGGACGGGGTGGACGAGGTGGACGGAACGGGCGGCGGTGTCGGATCGAGCCGGACATGCCATGGCATCGCATCGTCCCGGGTCCCCGTCACCGGTTGCGGTGCACGCGTATAAGGCGCAGGCAACGTCAACCAGAGCGGATCGAGGCGGGGCGGTCCGCGACGCTTGTGAAACTGCACCCCTAGCCGACTGCCCTCCCCGACGGTCAGCCCGAGCCGCAGCGGCGCGGCCGAAGCCGTCGAGACCGCCGCCGGCGCACGCACCACCCAGGTCAGCGTCTCGCCACCGCCCGCCGCGACCTGAAGCCGCCGGAGTTGCTCCGGCGTTGCCGCGGGCAGCCACGTCAGCACCGCCCCGCAGCAAGCGCTTTTGAGCGCCTGCTCGGCGCACCAGAGCATGTCGCGGTCCTCGGCTTTCATCCCCCGCCCCGCACGCTCACCAGCCCCGCGACGCCCCCGAGACACTCCGGACACCGCAGACGCCGGACGCATCACTACGCTCAGCCAGCGCAAATCGATCCCCCATCCCGCCAGTGCCGGTGCATACGGCAGCATCGGCGGCGCAATGACCATCACCGGCTTGCCAGCCTGCGTCAGGTCGCGCAACGTCGGCGCCAGCAACCGCCACTCCCCGATCCCCGGGCGCTCGCACAGCAGCTCCGTCACCGCGCCATGCGGCCACCCGGCGCCGGGCAACTCGGCGTCGAGCGCGGCAAAACCGGTGGTGTGGCCCGCGCGGTGGCAATGCGCCAGTTCGCTGGCACGCCATAGCCCGGCAGGCAGGGAGGAAAGCGGCAGGGTCATCTGGAGAATCAAGCACCCGAATACTGTATGAATGTACAGTATAGCAGTTCATCGACTTTCGACGGCATTCCAGTGGCTCCCCATCCATCGCACCTGGCGCAATTTGTCCGTGCTTTCCCGACGATCGCGCTTGCGGGCAAACGCCGGCCCGGCTAACGTGAGCGTCATTGCCAGTCATCCCACCCTCATGCCGCTCCCGACTACCGCCACCGCGCCTTTCTGCCCCTCCGAGGTCAAGGGCAGCATCGTCATCGACGCGCGCCAATCGCGCTGGACCAAACTCAAACGCTTCGCCGGCCCCGGACTGCTCGTCGCCATCGGTTACATGGATCCCGGCAATTGGGCGACGGACATTCAGGCCGGCTCGCAATTCGGCTACTCGCTGCTGTGGGTCGTGGCGTTATCGAGCCTCGCGGCCATCTTCTTGCAGATGCTCGCCGCCCGTCTCGGGCTGGTGGCCGGACGTGACCTCGCACAAGCCAGCTACGAACGCTACGGCCGCACGGGACGTCTGGTGCAGTGGATCACGGCGGAGATTTCCATCATCGCGTGCGATATCGCCGAAGTGCTCGGCTGCGCACTGGCCTTCAAGCTGCTGCTGGGGGTGCCCATCTCGTGGGGGATCGTGCTGACCGCGCTCGACACGATGATCGTGCTCGGCCTGCAAGGCAAAGGTTTCCGTCAGATCGAAGCGATCGTTTTCGGATTGATCGGCACGATGGCGTTCTGCTTCATCGCACAAGTCGCCATGGCGCCGCCCGACTGGCATGCCGTGGCCGCAGGTCTCGTCCCCGGCGCGCCCAGCCATGACCGGCGCGACGCCATCGTGCTGGCGCTGGGCATCGTCGGCGCGACGATCATGCCGCACAACCTGTACCTGCACTCTTCCGTCGTGCAAACCCGACGCGTCGTCGGCGGCAAGCGTGGCGACGTGCACGACACGCTCGCATTGGTGCGTATCGACACCTGGGGCTCGCTGCTGATCGCCATGTGTGTGAATGCGGCCATTCTGATTCTTGCGGGGTCGGTCTTTCACGCGAGCGGGCAGACCAACGTCACCGATATCGAGCAGGCGTATCAGTTGATCACGCCGATTGCAGGCGGGGCCGCCGCTTTCATGTTCGGCATTGCCCTGCTGGCGTCCGGACAAAGCTCGACACTCACGGGCACCATCGCCGGGCAAGTCATCATGGACGGCTTTCTGCACATGAAGATCCCGTGCTATCAGCGACGCCTGATCACGCGCGGCCTCGCTCTGGTGCCCGCCCTCATCGGCGTGCTGTGGCTCGGCGACGGCGCTGTGGGCAAGCTGCTGGTCTGGAGTCAGGTGTTGCTCAGCCTGCAACTACCGTTCGCCATGTGGCCGCTCATTCGTTCGGTCAGCGACCCGCGCGTGATGAAAGGCAACACGATCGGACGTCCCACGCAGATCTTCGCGTGGTGTCTGTTCGTGGTCATCACCGGCACCAATCTGCTGCTGATTTTCGGACTGAGCTGACGATCCGGGCGTGAAAGCACGCAAGGGCGACGCCCGACATTCCCGTACGCAACGCGAACGCGGCAATCGCACGTGCTACCATCAGCACCCCTTATGAATCCGCAGAACAAAAAAGCGTCAGGAAAATAAGGGACCAGATGACTCGCAACGGATCGATGCGATCGCGCATCGTCCGGCGGGCGCTAAAACACACTGAGGGGTATCAACGTGCAGAAAAGCAAGTCCGGCATTGCGCTGTTCAGCGCCGCCATGCTCGCGATGGCAACGCTCGGCGGTTGCGCTACCGAAAGCTCGCGTACCGTAGAAGTCGCCAAGGTCGAGAGCGCCAGCCGCGCCTACGTCGGCGTGCGTACACCGATCGCCGTCGGCAAGTTCGACAACCGTTCCGCATACATGCGTGGCGTCTTTTCCGATAATGTCGACCGCCTCGGCAGTCAGGCCAAGACGATTCTGATCACGCATCTTCAGCAAACGAATCGCTTCAACGTGCTCGACCGCGACAACATGGCCGAGATCCGTCAGGAAGCCGACATCAAGAAGACCCAGCAGACGCTCAAGGGTGCGGACTACGTGATCACCGGCGACGTCGTCGAGTTCGGTCGCAAGGAAGTGGGCGACAAACAACTCTTCGGCATTCTGGGCCGCGGCCGCGAGCAGATCGCGTACGCCAAGGTCAATCTGAACGTGGTCGATATCTCGACGTCGGAAGTCGTGTATTCGAGCGGCGGCGCCGGCGAATTCGCCCTGTCCAACCGCGAGGTCATCGGTTTCGGCGGCACAGCGGGCTACGACTCCACGCTCAACGGCAAGGTCCTCGACCTCGCCATGCGCGAAGCCGTCAACAACCTCGTCGCCGGCATCGAAAGCGGCGCCTGGAAGCCCGGCAAGTAAGCCGACCGCATCCCTTTTTGCAGCATGCCGCAGCGCGTGATTCGTCACGCGCTCGTTCGCGCGCGTCAATCGGGTGCGAGCCGCGCCTGCCACGAAGGACGCACAGGCTGCGGCATGCCTGTCAGGATCTCTATCGTCATGAATCGCACATTTCCGACACTCTCACCTACGCGCTCACCTGCGCGCTCACCTACGCTCTCATTACGCCGTCCCGGCGCTATCGGTCAGGCCGGCCGTCTGGGCGTAGCGACCATCGCGGGCGCCATCATCGTCACGCTGTCGGGTTGCGCTACGCCGCAAAAACCTCTGTACGACTGGGAAAGCTACCAGCCGCAGGTCTACGAGTATTTCAAGGGCGAATCGAAGGAAGCGCAGATCATTGCGCTCGAGCGTGATCTGGAGAAGATCAAGGCGTCGAACAATGCAGCGCCGCCGGGCTATCACGCGCACCTGGGCCTGCTCTACGCATCGGTCGGCAAGTCCGACAAGATGGTCGAGGAATTCCAGATCGAGAAGCAGTTGTTCCCCGAATCCGCCAATTACATCGACTTCCTGCTCAAGAACAAGACCACGGAGGCCAAGCAATGATCGCCCGACTCTGCAAATGGATGACGGTTGCGGCACTGGCCGCCGTGATGACCGGCTGCGCCATGCATCAGGCCAAACCGTATGACTACACGGCGTTCAAGGAAAGCAAACCGAAGTCGATTCTGGTGCTGCCGCCGCTGAACGAATCGCCCGATATCGACGCCACCTACAGCGTGCTCTCACAGGTCACGGTACCGCTGGGCGAAGCCGGCTACTACGTGATGCCCGTCGCGCTGGTCGACGAGTCTTTCCGTCAGAACGGTCTTACCGTTGCCGGTGACATTCATCAGGTCAGCCCGGCCAAGCTGCGCGAGATCTTCGGTGCAGACGCCGCGCTCTACATCAAGATCACCCAGTACGGCACGAAGTACATGGTGCTCGACAGCGCCACGGTGGTGACCGTCACGGCTGATCTCATCGATCTGCGCAACGGTGCAAAGCTGTGGAGCGGCGTGGCCAGCGCGTCGAACAACGAGGGGAACAACAGCGGTGGCGGCGGGCTGATCGGCATGCTCGTCACGGCAGCCATCAAGCAGATCGTCAACAGCGTGTCGAACGCGGGCTACACGGTCGCGGGCACCGCCAACGCACGTCTGCTCTCCGCCGGACGCCCCAACGGCATGCTCTACGGTCCGCGCTCGCCGAAGTACGGCACGGACTGATGTCGCGACGCCGAACCCACCGTGAGCCTCACGCTTACCGGCCGGTTCGGTGCCACGGCGATGTCGGGTGACGGAAAGATTGGGGATCGTCGGCCCCGTCGCCTATAGTGGTAGCGCATGATGCCGCCGGATCGCAACGGTCCGGCGCGTCCTGCGGAACGTGTGGTATCCCGCTTCACCTGGACCGATAGCCGACCCCGTCGCAGCACGGGGACAGAAATGCCTGACGACGCGCGCCGTCGCTTGCGCGTGTGCCGGTGTCTATGCATGCCGACATGGCTTTCACGCCCATTCGTCGGCTGACCCGCCCCACGCTTTGCGTCGGCAGGTTTCGTCCGGGAGTCATCATGGTCTATCGCTTCGCTCCATCGCTCGCCCATCCCCGCCCCCATCCCGCCATGGCGTCACGCAGACGTCCCGGATCGCACGCGGCTGCGGCAAAACCACTCGCGGCGCGCAAGTCGCCCAAGCTTCCTAAGGCGCTTGGCGCACTCAGGTCGCTCATCGGGCTCACCCTCCTTGTCGGCCCCGCGCTCGCCTACGCCGACCCGATGCACCTCTCCGACATCAAGGACGCCAACGGCCAGCAACTGAGCGTCGACGACTTGCGTTCGCTGATGCCCGGCGCGCACATCACCAACACCGTGCCGAATGGCAGCACGCGCAAATGGGTCAACGACACCAACGGCTCGCTCAATGCCACGAGCGACAACAAGGGGAATATAGGGTCCGGCGGCCGCAGCGTGCAGGTCGCACACGCCACCGGCACCTGGTCGGTCAACGACAACGGATCGTATTGCGTCAATCTGGAGTGGCGCGCGCTGACCGAGAACTGGTGCCGCTTCATGTTCAAGGTCGGCGACAAGTACTACGGCGTGACCTCACTGGCCAACGGCGCCGCCATCGCGACCGAATTCAGCATCGAGAAGTAGAGGGGGCGCCGAACTCACCGCGCAGCCCGAGCCCATCGACGCACACTTGGCGACGGCATGAGATGCCACTTTGCGTTGCCCAAAAAAAGCACCCCGGGCTGCGAACAGCACCGGGGCGCGACTGCAAGCTGCGTTTCTGTCGTCAGCGAGGCAGTTGGGGCTATGGCGCTCGGTAGCCGCGCCCCGCGAGGGACGGAGGGCTAACGCGCGCCAGCGACTCAGAAGTCGGTCGTCATGGACAAGAGGAACGTGCGTGGTGCGCCGAGCGTCAGGTAATTGCTCGACGATACGCTCGACCAGTAGGCCTTGTTGGTCACGTTCAGCACGCTCACACGGAAGGTCGTCGGCTTGCCGTAAATCTGCGTGGCGTAACGCGCGCCAAGATCGAAGCGGTCCCATGCCGGGATCGACGCCGTGTTGGCAATGTTGGCGTACTCGCGACCCGTGTGAATCCAGCGGGCGTTAAGCGTCAGTCCCGGCACCCACGGAATGTCGTATTCCGCACCGAGGTTGTATGAGAACGTCGGCACGCCGACCGGACGATTGCCGTTCGTCGCCGCGCTCGACTGGTTGAGCAACGTGCCATTGATGTACGACACCCCGGCGATCACGCGAACGTCCTTGACCGGGCTGCCATACACCGACGCTTCGACGCCACGGTGACGCTCAAGCCCGTCTGCCACGTAGACGTTGGAGGCGTTCGTGTACGCCGACGGCTTCTCGATCTGATAGAACGCGATCGACGCGCCGAATCGGGCCGTATCGTACTTCGCACCGAATTCGATCTGCTTGGAGCGGAACGGCGGCAGCGACTGACCGTAGTTGAGCGTGCCTTGCGGTGCAGTGGTGCCCGCTGCCAGCCCCTCGCTGCGGTTCGCGAAGAGCGAGACGTTCTGCCACGGCTTGAACACGAGGCCGAACAGCGGCGTGGTGATGGCATCGTTGTACGCGAGCGTCTGCGCACCGGTATAGCCGTAGTTGTTCACTCCGATCGACTGATGGCGCACACCGACCGTCGCCAGCACACGATCGTTGAAGAAGCCCAGCGTGTCCGACGCCGACACGCTACGCAACAAGGTGAGCGCCGTCGTTTGCGGATCGTTCAGATTCCCGCCCTGCGACGTAGCTGCCGGATAAGGGACTTGCGGCGGGTTGACGAAGCTCGTCGAGAACGCCGGCGCGAACGTGAATGCCGACTGCGAGTCCAGACGCGTGCCCGACGCACCCGCCGTCACGAAATGCGTCACCGGACCGGTCGTGAAGCGACCGCGCACGCCGACCTCACCGGAGAGCGCATCTTCCTGGTGCGGTGCGTTCAGACGCGTTGCGGTAATCGTGCTGGGCGAGCCCTTCCACGTCGGATTCGAATACTCGCCGTTCTCGTTCGTATGACGAATACCGCCCGTCACGTAGGCCGTCCAGTGAGGCAGGAAATCATACTCGGCACGCAGAATGCCGACGTTGTCCTCCAACGTGGTGTAGCTCCACGACTGCGCGTAATTCGACGTTGCGGCCGGCGGCTGGGGCAGCACCGTGCCCGAGAAGTTGTACAGCGCCTGCCCCGAGCCGATGTGTTGCTTCTGATAGAGGAAATCAGCCGACAGGCGCAGCTTGTCACCGCGCCAGTCGAGCGCCACAGCCGTGGTCTTCGAGTTCTGATGTTCGCGATCAACCGACGTCTCACCGTCGCGCACCGCCTGATTCACGCGAATACCGAATTGCCCTTCGCTGCCGAAGCGGCGGCCCACATCCACATGCGCGCCGAATTCGCCCGAGCCGCTACCTTCGAGCGTGACCCGGTTGAGCGGAGCATCGTCCGCACGCTTGAGTTGCAGATTGACGCCGCCGCCAATGGCCGAGCCGCCGGGCGACGCGCCATTCAGGAAGGCATTCGCCCCCTTGAACAACTCGACACGCTCCAGCGCTTCGGTCGACACGAGTTGACGCGGCGTAATGCCATAAAGACCGTTAAGCGAAATGTCGTCGCCCGCCAGCGTAAAACCGCGAATCACAAACGTTTGCGCGAAGTTACCGAATCCGCGCGACATACGCACCGACGGATCGTTGTCGAGCACGTCCGCCAGCGTACGCGCCTGCTGATCTTCGATCATTTTCGACGTGTACGCGCTCATGCTGAACGGCACGTCGAGCGTGCTTTGGTTACCGAGCACGCCAAAGCTCATGCCTCGCGCGATTTGGCCGCCTACGTAGGCCGGCGGCGTATCGTTTGGCGACGCTTCGCGCGCGCCCTGCACCGTCACGGCCGGCAGAGCGACATCATTCTGCGCTCCCGCCTGACCTGCCTGCCCCGCATTAC
This sequence comes from Pandoraea sp. ISTKB, assembly GCF_001721285.1. NCBI lineage: Bacteria > Pseudomonadati > Pseudomonadota > Betaproteobacteria > Burkholderiales > Burkholderiaceae > Pandoraea > Pandoraea sp. ISTKB. Next base: position 115,393 of record NZ_MAOS01000083.1, on the reverse strand, counting down.
CCGGCTGCGTGGTTTGTGCGATCGCACCGGCACTAAAGACAGACGAACCGAATGCCAGCACCGAAGCGGCAACGATCGGGCGCAACGACAGCCAGTGGCCGGCGACAGGCGCAGCCATACCGGCATTAGCGGAACGAGGGGCTCGGGCAATACGGGAAGAACGGGAAGCGAGCGACATAAGGAACAACTTCGAGGAAACGCCCCGGCAATCACGCATCGCCTGGACGAGGAAGAGATTCGCCGGTCGGAAATCACCCCCTGCCCTCAAGCCACAAGAAAGGAAAGCTGCGTACGACAACGGCACCGTCAAGAGACTCGCGCTCACGGCGCGACATCTCAATTGGGCAAAAGTTTAGTAATAATAGCAATGATTATCAATTGCATTAACAAAAATACCACGCACGACTAGCCAATCATTGGGGAGGGAACGTCGGTACGGAGAGTGTTGTGAACCGACAGTCGCACTCGCTCATCGAACCGTTGAGCGAGACCTACTACTTTTACTAGGGATCCTGGGGGGGGCGGTCGTTGTCGCGTAGAGGCGCCGATAGGGGCGCCGTAAACGACAAAGCCCGCCGAAGTGGCGGGCTTGTTTCACCGATCCCGGAACAGCGGGAACGGCATCCGGACTCACGGCTGGGCGCCGTCGCACGTCATTACACAATGACGGGAATCGCCCGATGAGACGATCGACTTGCCTGGCTGCGCCAGCGACGACCGTTCGTCCGGAAGGACTTCAGACTTGCTTAGTAACCGGCGGTTTCGAGCGCGCGGATACGTTGTTCCAGCTCAATGATGTCCTTCGACTCAGCCAGGAACGCTTCACGACGACGACGTTCAGCAGTTTCAAACCAAGTGTTCACGACTTCAAACAGGGCGGCAAACATGACGTTTCTCCAATTCAATTAGTGTGCTGCATCGCAGCAGTGCTTCGCATTATATAGGGTTTTCCCGTTAAGGGTTAGCCCCTATATGGGAAAAACCAACAAAATCTGCTAGAGCATCACTTCGAATGGAGTCGATTCCATAAAATTCAATTAAAAATCAACAACATATAAAAACAAAACCTCATCAAAAAATACGCTGCAACCCGCTGTCGCACTGGCGTGATCAAAATTCGAATGACAAAAAAAGCGCCGCTGCTGCGGCGCGTCACGGGGTAGATTACGCGTCGAATGTGACACGCATATCACGTCACGCCATCGTCGTCAGCCTTGCGGCGCATGGCGCGCGCCCTGCACATCGCTGTCGACCACCGGGCCGCCCGCAGGAGCGTTGGCTGCACTCGCCGACGGCGCCGCCGCGGGTTGTGCCGCACCGCCGCACGCGGCACCCATCGTGCCGCAATCGGCCTGCGCCTTGTTCGCACCGAGACTACCGGGCAGTTCGGCGGCCGCCAGCCCTTCCAGAATCGGGCAGTCCGGCCGGTCGTCGCCATGGCAATGCACGGCGAGATGAGACAGCGTGTCGCGCATGGCGACGAGCTCGCCGATACGCTGATTGAGTTCGTCGACGTGAGATTGCGCCAGTGCCTTCACCTGTGCGCTAGAGCGGCCGCGATCCTGCCAGAGCGCCAGCAACTGACGAATCTGGTCAATACCGAAACCCAACCGACGCGCCTGACGAATGAACCGCAGCAAATGCAGATCCTGTTCGCCGTACCGCCGGTAACCTGCCTCGGAGCGGGGGCTCGGGGGCATCAGGCCGATACTCTCGTAGTACCGGATCATCTTGGCCGTAACGCCACTGGCCTGCGCCGCTTGTCCGATGTTCATGGCGACCTCACTGGGGGGAACGAGGGTTGAACGACGGGAGAGAGGATCCGTTCACGGCCTTCCCGGTATCCGACGGCACGAGTCGGGCACTGATCGGCGCATGATCGGAGATCCGTGACCAGGGACGCCCATGCAACACTTGCGCCCCTTCGATATGAAAGCCGCGTGCGTAAATACGGTCAAGTCGTAAAAGCGGCAATCCGCTCGGAAAACTGCGCGCCGGACGACCAGCGCTATTCTGAAACACTTCCGTCAGCGCCAATTTCTCGGCCAGCAGACGGTCCGCCTGATTACTCCAGTCGTTAAAGTCGCCGGCGATGATCAGCGGTGCATCCGAAGGAATGGCATCCGCCACCCGCTCCGTCAGCATCTCAAACTGGCGACGTCGGCCCTGGCCGGCCAGCGACAGGTGCACGCACAGGCAATGCAACGGTTGCTCCAGCCCCGGCACGGCGATTTCGCAATGAAGCATGCCACGCTTCTCAAAACTATAGGTCGTGATGTCGTGATTGTCCGATTTGACGATCGGATAACGGCTCAAAATTGCGTTGCCGTGGTGCCCATGCTCATAAACGACATTCCGGCCATACGCGTGGTCACGCCACATGGCGCCCGCCAGAAACTCGTGCTGCGGCTGCACCGGCCAATTACTGTGGCGCACGGCGTGCCGCTGATGCATGCCCTGCACTTCCTGCAGGAAGACGAGATCGGGCGCCAGCCCCTCCAGCCCTGCGCGCAATTCGTGAACACGCAGTCGGTTGAACGCGGAAAAGCCCTTGTGGATGTTGTAACTTGCGATATGCAGACTATTCATATTCGGCAGCATTGACTCCGTGCCGGAAGACAGACGATATCACCTAGATGATGCCGCTTTCGGCGAATTTCAAGGCAAGTGAAAATCTGGGCAACGTACTGACGATTCACCGTCGGTACGTTGCCTCTGCTGGTTTCATTATGCGCCGATCACCTTGTGCCCGGGCAAACCGCCCTCAGATGCCCGCCCGACGGGCCTCACCGACGTGTTTCGCAGCCCCGTCGGCACCCTCTGCCGTGCCTACGGTCGAGGGCTGATCCGCAGGTCGCCACCGACGCAGCAGCAGCGCGTTACTCACGACACTGACACTGCTCAGCGCCATGGCCGCACCGGCAATCACGGGACTCAGCAGCCCGAACGCCGCCAGCGGAATCCCAACCACGTTGTACGCAAATGCCCAGAACAGGTTTTGACGGATCTTCGACCAGGTGCGACGCGACACGTCGATGGCATCGGCCACCCGCAGCGGATCGCTACTCATGAGCGTAATGCCCGCCGTCTGCATCGCCACATCGGTCCCCGAGCCCATGGCGATGCCGACATCGGCGGCCGCCAGCGCCGGGGCGTCGTTGATGCCGTCACCGACCATCGCTACGACGGCACCGTCACGCTTGAGTTGCGCAATGACTTCGGCTTTGTGTTCGGGCAACACGTCCGCATGCACGTCGTCGAGGCCCAGCGCGTTCGCAACGGCTCTCGCACTGCCCGCGTTGTCGCCCGTCACCATCACGCAACGCACGCCGAGTGCGTGCAACCGGTCGATGGCAGGCTTCGCACTGGCCTTGAGCGTGTCGCCGAACGCCAGCAGACCGAGCAGCCGTGCCGTTGCCGTCGTGCCACCAACGTCACCAACGCCATCGACGCCGGCATCGCCAGTCTCGACCAACCACGAGACGGTGCGTCCCTCGCCCGCCAGACGCGTCGCCTCTTGCGCCAATGCGCCTTGCGAAACCCCGAGCTCATCGAGCAATCTGGCATTGCCCAACTGAAGCGCATGGCGGCGGCCTGGATTAGCAGCATCCGACGTCTCCAGAATGCTGGCACGCATGCCGCGCCCAGGCAGCGCCGCGATGTCCGACGCCACGGGCACCTTCGACGTGAGGCCGCCTTCCTCAGCCGCCACCATGACCGCCTTGGCCAACGGATGCGAACTGCCCGACTGCACCGCTGCGGCCCACCGCAACAGCGTATCTGCGCTCGTACCTTCAGCGGGCAGATGCGCCACCAGACGCGGCTTGCCTTCCGTCAGCGTGCCGGTCTTGTCGAACGCCACGACGTTGATGCGATGTGCCAATTCGAGCGCTTCGGCATCCTTGATCAGAATGCCCTGCCGCGCCGCCGCGCCCGTGCCGACCATGATCGCAGCCGGCGTTGCGAGCCCCAATGCGCACGGACACGCGATCACAAGCACCGCCACGGCATTCAACAGCGCCGCCTCCAACCCGATCCCGAGCGCCCAGCCGGCGATCACCGTGACGATGGCGATCAGTACCACTACGGGCACGAACACCGCCGCGACACGATCCACGGCGCGCTGAATCGGCGCCTTGCCCGCCTGCGCGTCTTCGACCATGCGGATGATGCGAGCGAGCGCCGTGTCGGCCCCGACCGCCGTCGTTTCCACGCGCAGCGTCCCAGCGCCGTTGATCGAACCGCCCACGACCTTGTCGCCACTCGTCTTGTCGATGGGCAATGGTTCGCCCGTCAGCAACGACTCGTCGAGTTGGCTTGCGCCATCGCGAATCACGCCGTCGACCGGCACACGCTCACCGGCGCGCACCACGACCCAATCGCCCACTTTCACTTGCGAGAGCGGCACGTCAACCTCACTCGCTGCACCATGCGGGTCGCGCAACACGCGCGCCGTCTCGGGCCGCAATGCCGCCAGCGCACGAATCGCTTCCACCGTACGCCGCTTCGCACGCGCTTCGAGCCACTTGCCCAGCAGAACCAACGTAATGACGACCGCAGCCGCCTCGAAATAGAGATGCGGCATGCTGCCGGCCGGCGCACGCCACCATTCATACAGACTCAGGCCATACGCCGCAGAAGTGCCCAGCGCCACGAGCAAATCCATGTTGCCGCTGCCCGCGCGTACCGCCTTGTAGCCTGCCCGGTAAAACCGCGCGCCGAGCCAGAACTGCACCGGCGTCGCGAGCAGCCATTGCACCCACGGCGGCGGCATCACATGCACACCGAACGGTTCGAGCAGCATGGGCAGCAACAGCGGCAGCGAGAGCACCGCTGCGACGGCCACCGGCCACCACGCCGGGCCGCTTTCGGTCTGAGCCGCCTGCGCCGGGTCCGTCACGGGCGACGCCTCATACCCCGCCTTCTCGACGGCGGCCGTCAGCACCGCGATGTCCACGGCACCGCGTACCCCACGCACGGCGGCGCGCTCGGTCGCCAGATTGACGTTCGCCTCGACCACGCCCGGCACATTGCGCAGCGCCTTTTCGACGCGCCCTGCGCACGAGGCGCACGTCATGCCGCCGATGGCGAGTTCGAACGATTGCTCCGCCACCTGATACCCGGCGTCGGCCACCGCTGCTTCGATCGCGCCAAGCAGGGCCGCCGGCTTCACATCGGCCGCGGCTTCGACAGCCGCCGTTTCGGTCGCAAGGTTCACATTGGCGCTCGCCACCCCTGGGGTGCGCCGCAACGCCTTCTCTACCCGCGTCACACACGATGCGCAGGTCATGCCTTCGATACCGACCGACCAGTTCTGAGTCATTTATGGGCCTCCCACGAGGACTGTCATCATGCGTCAAAGCATAGACCTTGCCATGACAGGAAGGTCAAGCACTGTGCGGCAACTTGTCACGCATCGTATCGACCGCCCGTCCGATCATTCAAGATAACGCGATCGACACCGTCCGGGTTTGGGGGACGTCCGAGCCGTCACCCGACTCATCCGAAAAAAGCGCTTGAGCTTCCTGCAATGGGAAGGTCTATCATCGGTTCCATTCATTCGTGTCACCCTGCAATCGAACCTCTTCAAGGAGAACATCATGCAAGTGCAAGTCGAAGGTATGAGCTGCGGTCACTGCGTCAAGGCCGTCACGCGCGCGATCACCGAGCTGGACGCCGACGCCAAGGTCAATGTCGATCTGGGCGCCGGTCGCGTCGACGTGCAGAGCGATCTGTCCCCCGCCGAAGTCAGCGCCGCCATTACCGAAGCCGGTTATACGGTCAAGGGCACGCAGGCCTAAGCGTCATTCCGTCATTCGGTAATCCGGCCATCCGCGCCGTCCGGCCCGCCCGGACCCGGTCACGGCATGGCCGAATAGGCCGGACTCGAAATCCGGGAGATGGACGAGGCGCGGCTCACCCCGCCATTCCCACGCGCTCGACGCGGCCTTCGCTGCAGAGCGGCAAGACCTTGTGCTACGCTCTGTCTCGCCGACTACGTCATGACGCCGCGCGATGCGTTACAGCCAGCGACTGACGGGCGGCAATACACGTCTTCAGGGCGGGGTGAAAGTCCCCACCGGCGGTATGTGACACCGCGCAGTGCGCTGCGCCGTCATGAGCCCGCGAGCGCCTGCCATCGTTGCTTTCGTGACACCGGCAGGGTCAGCAGATCTGGTGCGAAGCCAGAGCCGACGGTAATAGTCCGGATGAGAGAAGATGCGTCGACACCCACGTGCTATGGGACGAGATCCCATGGTCACGTCCGTTCGCGTGCCCCGAAAACGTTTTTCGCCAATTGACTTACGCGAGGAGCGTTTCATGTCCACCAGCACCCAGCGCAATACCCAAGTTGCATCGCAAGACAACACCACGGCAGACGATCTGCATGCCTACCCGGCATTCGTCGATCTTCCGCCGGTCGAAGTCCGTCTGGCCGCCGCGCTCGACGCCATGCGCGATGGCCGCCCCGTCATTCTCATGGACGATCTCGACCGCGAGAACGAAGCCGATCTGATCGTCGCCGCCGAGAAAATCACGCCGGCCACCATGGCCATGCTGATTCGCGAATGCAGCGGCATCGTCTGCCTGTGCCTGCCCGACGAGACGCTTCGCCGCCTCGATCTGCCGCCGATGGTCGAGCAGAACCAAAGCCGTTACGGCACGGCGTTCACCGTGACGATCGAAGCCCGCCAGGGCGTGAGTACCGGCGTTTCGGCCGCCGACCGCGTCACCACGATCCGCGCGGCGATTGCCGACGATGCGCAACCGTCCGACCTGTCGCGTCCGGGCCACGTCTTCCCGCTGCGCGCGCAACCGGGCGGCGTGCTCACGCGTCGCGGTCACACGGAAGGCTCCGTCGATCTGGCAATCCTCGCCGGGTTGAAGCCGGCCGCCGTGCTGTGCGAACTGATGAATCCGGACGGCACGATGACGCGCGGCGCCGATATCGAGCGCTTCGCCAAGTTGCACGATCTGCCGATCCTGACCATTGACGAGTTGGCTACTTATCGCCTCAGCCACGCTCAAGCCGCTTGAGCCGCTTAAGTCACTTGAGTCAGTTGAGTCAGTTGAGTCGGCAAATCGAGGTCGATGCGTCGTTGATCGGTCGATAGGTCGATAAGTCACCCATCGACACGGTCCTTTACGGCAACGGCTCGCACCGTCGTTGCCGCAGCGTCACCTTAGCCTGTCGCGTCGTCGGCCCCTGTTGCATCGCGGTCCGACGACGCTCAACGCGCCCGGCCCCGCCGGAGCGTCCCGCACCGCGTGCATTCCTCACCGCTCCGCCTCCTGCCCGTCGACACTTCCCTCTAACGCGAAATGAGCAATCGAGCGCGGTCACTCCTATAATCGGCCTGACAATGCGATTGCCTAGCATGATAAAAGTTACGAGGAAGACGTCATGAATACCAAACTGGACACCCGCGCGGATGCCACCGCCGTTCTGGCGCAGTGGGAAGCCGACGAAGCCGCCGTGCGCGAACGCATCACCCGCAACGGTCCCGCACGTTATGGCGTGGCCACGCCGTCGGATGTCATCGGCCTGTCCGGCCAGGAAATCTTCGACGCCATGTTCGACGGCAAGCTGCCGATGCCGCCGATCAGTGAAACGCTCGGCTTCATTGCCGTCGAAGTTGCCAATGGCCGCGCCGTCTTTCAGGGGCGCCCGGCATTGCCCTATTACAACCCGCTCGGCTCCATTCATGGCGGCTGGTTTGCCACGCTGCTCGACTCGGCCGTGGCCTGCGCGATTCACTCGACGCTACCCGCCGGACGCAGCTACACCACGCTCGAACTCAAGACCAACATGGTCCGCGCCCTCACCCGCGACGTTCCGCTCGTGCGCGCCGAAGGCAAGGTCATTCAGGCGGGACGTCAGGTCGGTATTGCCGAAGGCCGCATCGTCGGACCGGACGGCACGCTCTATGCACACGCCACGACGACCTGCCTGATCTTCGACTTCCCGCCGAAGAAGGCGTAAGCCAGTCAACGACAGAGCCAAACCCGTCACGCGATAAAAAAAGCCCGCCGGAGGATGACCCCGGCGGGCTTTTTTACGACCTGACGCAGCACGCCATCGTGCTCTCGCGCCATCGATACCTGTGGAAGTACGACGGCGCTTCGGCCCGTCCTCAGTGCGACGGCCCCTTGCCGCCATGCTCGCCATCGGGCTGATGTTCGAGCGTCTCCTTGAGGGCGATCTGCAACTTGGCGTGCATGCGCACGAACCAGCTTCGCATGATGACCGCCAGCACCAGCGTGCCGACAACGATCAGCGCAATCATTTCGGTCGACGGCAGAATGCTCGCCGACAACGCTGCCAACAGCAGGATCACACCGACCATGGCGGCAATCGGCAAGATCTCGGCCACCACGCGTCGCACCTGGAACGTGTAACGACCGGTCAGGCTCGGCGGCACCGACAGCTCCACGAGCAGCAACGACAGCGACTTGAGCTTGCGATACACCGCGATCAGGAACGGCAGCGACAGCACCAGCGCCGCGCCCCAGACCACCGCGCTTTGCAGGCTCGGGTCCGACACCCACGGCTTCATCAGATCCGCGAGGCGACGATAGAAGAACGCGCCGCCGAGGAAGATCGTGACGACCAGCGCCAGGTTGATCGCCACGCTCACCACGATGCGTCGCACGATGGTCACGATCGCCGCGCTGTCGCCCGTCAGTTGAATGCTTTGCAGCCACTGTGTGTACTGTCCAAGCACGTAGGCCAGACGCCCCGGCATGGCGCGTCCCAGCCAACCGGTCACCGGATCGGCGCTCTTGATGAGGTACGGCGTGAGCAGCGTGGTGATCACCGAGACGGCCACCGCAATCGGATACAGGAAGTCGCTGGTCACCTTGAGGGAGAGCCCGAGCGAGGCGATGATGAACGAGAATTCGCCGATCTGCGACAACCCCATGCCCACACGCATCGACGTGCGGCCGTCCTGCCCCGAGAGGTACGAGCCCAACCCGCACGAAACGATCTTGCCCACGACCACCGCCACCGTGATGACCAGAATCGGCCAGACGTACGTGACGAGCACATGCGGGTCGAGCAACAGCCCGATGGTCACGAAGAACACTGCGCTGAACATGTCGCGCAGCGGCGCGACCAGACGCTCGATCGTGTGCAACTCCCGCGCCTCTGCCATGATCGCGCCGATCAGGAACGCGCCGAGCGCCACGCTGTAACCCATCTGGATAACAAGCAGACAGAAGCCGAAGCACAGGCCAAGCACGACCACCAGCAGCATCTCGTCGCTCTTGAACTTCGCGACGTACGCCAGAATCCGCGGCACCAGCAAGATGCCCACGACCAGCGACACGACCATGAACAGCAGCAGCTTGCCCAGCGTGAAGGTGGCTTCGCCGGCATCGACCTGACCGCTGATGGCGATCCCCGAAAGCAGCGCGATCATGCCGATGGCAAGCACGTCTTCCACGATCAGCACGCCGAAAATCAACTGCGCGAAGCGCTCGCGCTTCATGCCGAGTTCGTCGAGCGCCTTGACGATGATGGTGGTCGACGAGACGGCCAGCATGGCGCCGAGGAAGATCGAATCCATCGCCTTCCAGCCGAAGAAGCGGCCGATCTCGTACCCGAGCCAGAGCATCAGCACGATCTCGGTGAGCGCCGCGACGAACGCCGTCACCCCCACGCGCGCGAGCTTGCGCAGACTGAATTCGAGGCCCAGCGAGAACATCAGGAACACGACACCGAGTTCGGCAAGGATCCCGATGGTCTTCTCGTCATGTATGAGAGCGAACGGCGGCGTATACGGCCCGATGATCACGCCCGCCACGATGTAGCCGAGCACGACCGGTTGCCGGAACCGGTTGAAGATGACCGTCACGATGCCTGCCAGCAGCATGATGACGGCCAGATCCTGAATGAAGTCGATGGCGTGATGCATCCGATACGTTCTCCCCGCAGCGCCTTGCGCCGATATTGATGTTCTTGACCCCACGCCGGTGACGCGCCGCGTCTTCGGAGAAGCCGCAGCGATGACACGAGGCGTGATGCTTGATGAAGGTGGGAAGCCGGTCAGGTTTGCCCCTGCCGACCTGGTAGACGTTGCGTTCGTATGCCCGGGTTCCGGACGAGCCTGCTGCCGAACCCCGTGATTTGCCGCATTCATCCAACCCCGCAGAGGACGCCCGGTTCGCACACCGGAACGGCAAATCACGCAAATATTCGGTCAATCGTTCGGCTGACTACTGGCGCCGAATCAATATACGCGATGCCCTGACACGCGCGCAACCCAAGATTGACGGGGCTTTTCATAAAAAATTCCCGTTTTTCACCACATCGTCAGAAATTTTTCTTCTTGATTTTTGTCGACGCTCCTTGTGAAATATCACACAAATATCAATCGAATTTCACTGACCGCCGCGATCGGCTATCCAGCGGGTATCCAGCGGTCTTTTCAGGAGTTGTGGACGTATGAGTTCCCGTTTGTCACTGATGGTGTCCGGCGACGGCGCCCCCGTGCGCGTCGATGTCCAGGTCGACACGCTGATCATCGCCGGCTGGGCCGGGCGCGATCAGGACGCCGTCGAGCATCACATCGCCGAGCTGGCGGCACTGGGCGTACGCCGGCCGTCGAGCACGCCTTGCTTCTACCGGCTCGCCCCGGCACTGCTCTCGCAGGACGACGCCATCGACGTCGTGGGCCAGACGAGCAGCGGCGAAGCCGAATGCGTCCTCGTGCGGCACGGCGACGACCTGTTCGTGAGCATCGGCTCGGATCACACCGACCGCGAAGTCGAGGCCTATGGCGTGACCGTCTCCAAACAGGTCTGTGCCAAGCCGGTGGCTCGCGAGGCATGGCGTTTCGCCGATGTCGCCGCGCACTGGGATCGTCTGACGATGCGCTCGTGGGTGACGAAGGACGGCGAGCGGCGTCTGTATCAGGAAGGCAATGTGGATGGCCTGCTCTCGCCGCAGGAATTGATGGCGAAGCTCGGGCCGCAAGGCTTGCCGGCGGGCGCGGCCATGTTCTGTGGCACACTCGCTGCCATTGGCGGCGTGGCCGGTGGCGAGCAGTTCGAGATCGAGCTGCACGACCCGGTCCTCGGCCGCACGATCCGGCATTGCTACGCCACCCGGGCGCTGGCGATCGCCGACTGACCGCCCCCATCCGATGCCCAACGACACCGCTTTCGAGTCCCGCGCTTCTCGCGTCGCCACAGACGCCGCAGACGCCACCGCAGCCACCCTCGCGCCGCCCGCCACCACGGACGGCCGCAGCCTGACGGAGCGCGCCTACGAAGCGATCAAGCACGACATCATCACGTTGCGTCTGCGTCCGGGCGAAACGCTCAACGAAGCGCAACTGATGCAGTCGACGGGACTCGGACGCACGCCCGTGCACCAGGCAATGCACCGTCTGGCGCTCGAAGGATTGTTGGTCATCCTGCCGCGCAAGGGCGCGATGGTCGCCCCCGTCTCGCTGAACGATGCGCTCGAGATCATCGACGTGCGCATGGTCAACGAGACGTATTGCGTCGAACTGGCCGCGCGTGCCGCCACGCCGGACGACCTCGCGGCCATTCACGCCGTGCTGGCGCGTTCGCGTGAGGCCATCGCCGCACGCGACGTCGCGGCCATGATGCGCATCGACCGCGACTTCCATCTGGCGATTTCGCGCGCCTCGCGCAACCAGACACTCGCCGAACTGCTGCGCGGTCTGCACGAGCGCTCGCTGCGCTTCTGGTTTCTCGCGCTGTCCACGCCGAGTCATCTGGAAGGCGTCTATGAAGAGCATCTGGAACTGTACGAAGCGCTGGCCGCCCATGACGGCGAGCGCGCCCGGCGGGCCATCGCCCGTCACATCGAAGAATTCCGCACCCATATTCTGAAAGCGATCTGAACATGAGCACTGACGCCATCGATCTGCAACGCCCCCTGTCCGAACTCGCCGCCGCGCTCGACGCGGGCCGCACCACCAGTCGCGCCCTCACGGAGCAGGCGCTCGCGCGCATCGCCGATCCGGCCGGTCAGGGCAACGTCGTCTTCACGCAGGTCGATGCACAAGCCGCCCGCGACGCCGCCGACGGGCTCGACGCGCTGCGCCGCGCCGGCACGCGCCTGTCGCCGCTCATGGGCGTTCCCGTCTCGGTCAAGGATCTGTTCGACGTGGCTGGCCAGGTCACGCGCGCCGGCTCCACCGTACTCTCCGACGCCGCCCCCGCCACGCATGACGCGCTTGCCGTCGCCCGCTTGCGTCAGGCGGGTGCCGTCATCGTCGGCCGCACCAACATGACCGAGTTCGCGTTTTCGGGTCTCGGGCTGAATCCGCATTACGGCACGCCGCGCTCGCCGTGGCAGCGTGAAGCCGGCCACATCGCCGGCGGGTCCTCGTCGGGGGCCGCCGCCTCGGTCGCCGACGGCATGGCAGCAGTGGGTCTGGGCACCGATACGGGCGGCTCGATCCGCATTCCGGCAGCATTCTGCGGCCTGACGGGCTTCAAGCCGACAGCGTCGCGCACTCCGCGCGATGGCGCCCTGCCGCTGTCGACGTCGCTCGACTCGGTCGGCCCCATCGGCCGCTCGGTGGATTGCTGCGCGTGGATCGACGCGATTCTCGCCGGCAATCCGGTGGACGAAACCCCGGCCGCGCCGCACAGTGTGCGCGGCATGCGTTTCGGCGTCTTGACCAACTTCGTGCTCGACGGCGCAGAACCGGCCGCTCTCGCCATCTACGAGCGCGCCCTCTCGGCGCTTGCCCAGGCCGGGGCCACGCTCGTCGAATTCCAGTTCACGCCGTTCGACAACCTGCCCGCGATCAACCGTTTCGGCTTTTCCCCGATCGAGGCGTATGCCTGGCATCGCAAGTTGCTCGCCGAGCGTGCAGACGGCTACGACCCCCGCGTGCTCGTGCGCATCCGCAAGGGCGAGCCGGCGGGCGCGGCCGACTACATCGACCTGCTCAACGCCCGGGCAGCGCTGATCGCGGCCGCCGTCCCCGTCTGGCAACGCTTCGACGCCGTGCTGTGCCCGACCGTGCCGCTCACGCCGCCCGCCATCGCCCCGCTCGAAGCCAGCGACGAGACCTTCACCGCGACCAATGCGCTCGTGCTGCGCAACCCCACGGCCATCAACATGATCGACGGCTGCGCCTTTTCGTTGCCTTGTCAGGCGAAGGGAGAAGCCCCAATCGGCCTCATGGTCAGCGGCGCACGCGGCGACGACGCCCGCCTCTTCCCGACCGGACGCGCCATCGAGCGCGCCCTGCGCTCGGCAGGACTGGGGGGTTGACGCATCAAGCGTTGACGCAAGACCCGGGCGGGCGGCGCGCAACCGCATCGCACCGCCTGTCAGGGTCAATCCTCAACTCGCGAAGCGGGCGGCATCGGAACGCGCGCAACCGTCTGATTTTCGGGCGAAAAGTTCCCTAATTTTTCGACTCACACACGCCCCGGGCTGGGGTTACAATCCCAGCCCAAGTGCCTGCTGCCCGGCGTCATGCGGGGATTCGCGGGATTTGTGATGGCCTACCGCCCGAAGTGAAATGAACGCTCAAATCGACCCGGCCCTGCGCCGCGAACGTCTGCTGTATCTCCTGCTCACCGTGGTTTGCCTCGCCCTGCTGGGAGGCGCACTGTACTTCCAGTACGTGCTTCACGAAGACCCGTGTCCGCTGTGCATTCTGGCGCGCTACGCACTGCTGCTGATCGCGATCTTCGGTCTCGTCGGAGCGGTCTCGCGGGGATGGGCAGGCATTCAGGTCGCGCGCGTGCTCGCTGCGCTGTCGGCCATCGGCGGCATGGCCGCGTCGGCCTATCTGATCTACGTGCAGGCCAATCCGATGGTGAGCTGTGGTTACGACGTGGTCGAAGCGTTCGTCGACGCGCTGCCGACCTCGCGCATGCTGCCGCAAGTCTTCCAGGTACAGGGCATGTGCCAGACGATGTACCCGCCGATTCTGGGGCTGACGCTGCCGATGTGGTCGCTCGCCGCATTCGTGGTGATTTTCCTGGCGCTGGCGCTGCATCGCCCGCGTCGCGCGATTTCGTTGCGCTAAGGTTGTTGCACAAGACGCGTCGCGCTGCCGCGGCACGTTGAAGCCATACGCAAAAACGGCCGTCAGCCCCTGGGGCGACGGCCGTTATGCTTTTGGGTGCAAGCCATGTGCTGGCACGCTATCGCCCTCAGGGCCGCGCCAACGCAGGCGCGTCCGTCCCGCTGCTGCCACCTCCACTCGCCGCATCGAGTTCCGTCGCCACTTCCGCGATACGGCGCCGCAGCCACGTCACCTCCGGCGCGGCGTGCGTGCGCTCGTGCCACAGTTGATAGAAGCGCATGGGCGGAAACTGGATCGGCGACGGCACCACACGAATCGGCAGATAACGCGCGTAATGCTGCGCAAACTGACGCCCCGTCGTGAACACCAGATCGGTGCGCATCAGCACGTACGGCACCAGCCCGAAGTACGGCATCGTCATCTGAATATTGCGGCGCAGCCCCTGTTCGGCCAGATAGCCGTCGATGAAGCTCTGCCGCTCGGCGACGTAAGGCATCGGCGCGAGGTGCGGCAACTCCAGATAGTGTTTGAGCGAGATCCCCTTGTTCGCGAGCGGATGTTGCGCGCCGAGCATGCAGACGACCTCGTCGTCGAACAGGCGCGACATGTGCAACTGCGGCGGCGGTTCCAGCCAGTTGCCGATCACCACATCGAGCGAGCCGTTTTCCAGCGCGCCCGCGTAGTCGAAGCCGGCATTGATCGGCTGGACGTGCAGTCTGGCCGACGGCGCATCGCGGCGCAGCACTTCGGCGATGTTGGGCAGAAAGACGGCATCGAGGTAGTCGGGGGCGCCGAGCCGGAACGCCCGCGTGGTGGTTTGCGGCGCGAATTCGGTCGTCGGATGGGTAATGCGTTCGATGGCGGCGAGCGCGTCGGTGGCGTAGCCCAGCAGTTCCCGGCCGCGCTCGGTGGCCACCATGCCGCTCTTGCCGCGCACCAGAATGGCGTCGCCGGTGATCTCGCGCAAACGGCGCAGCGAGTTGCTGATGGCCGGCTGCGACTGACCCAGCTTGAGCGCGGCGCGCGAGACGCTTTGCTCGGTGAGCAGCGTATGGAGTACCCGCAGCAGGTAGGCGTCGATCTGTTCGCGGGGTCTTTGCATGGGCGGGGGCGCTCTGAAGGCGTGTTGAACACCGGAAAACGGCAGGTTGAGCGGTAGTTTATGACAAGCATGGCTCATCGGGGCGCCCGAATAGCCATCATCATGGTGGCGAAATATTTCCCCCGTCCGCCGGTGCTATCTTCGGCTCATCCCTACGCCGGGCCTGTTCCATACCGCTCCCGCCCCGTCCACCGGGGCTTCCGGGCGATGACAAGCGATTCGGCACCCCTGCAACCCCACTGCACTACACTGAGAACCATGGAGACACAAGCCATCCGCTTCTTTTACCGCGGCAAGGTGCACGAGGTCACTGGCGAAGCCACGACCCGCACCGTGCTTCAGTACACGCGCGAAGACCTGCATTGCACCGGCACCAAGGAAGGTTGTGCCGAGGGCGATTGCGGCGCCTGCACGGTCGTGATCGGCGAGTTGGCCGACGATGGCAACGTGGCGCTGCGTGCGGTCAATGCGTGCATCCAGTTCCTGCCCACACTCGACGGCAAGGCGCTCTTCACGGTCGAAGACCTGCGCGCTGCCGACGGCACGCTGCACCCGGTGCAGCAGGCGCTGGTGGACTGCCATGCCTCGCAGTGCGGTTTCTGCACGCCGGGCTTCGTGATGTCGCTGTGGGCCATGTATCTGAACCGTCCGGCCGACGCCGGCTGCCCGGGCCGCCGGGAAATCGACGACGTGCTGTCCGGCAACCTGTGCCGCTGCACGGGCTACCGTCCCATCGTCGACGCCGCACAGAAGATGTTCGAGCTGCCTCGCCAGGATTTCGACCGGAAGGCGCTCGCCGAGCAGCTTCAGGCGTTGCAGCGCGGCGACACACTTTCGTATGAACACGACGGCCATGTCTTCCACGCACCGCGCACGCTCGCTGAACTCGGCCGCCTGCGCGCCGCCTATCCGGACGCCCGCATCCTCGCCGGCAGCACCGACGTGGGCCTGTGGGTGACGAAGCAATTCCGCGAGCTGAAGCACCTCATCTACATCGGTCAGGTGGCGGAACTGCGCGAGATTTCCGAAGGTCCGAACGGCATCTACATCGGTGCGGGGGCCTTGCTTAACGATGCGTTCGATGCGCTCGTCAATCACTATCCGGATCTGGCCGAACTGCGTCAGCGCTTCGCCTCGTTCCCGATCCGCAATGCCGGCACACTCGGCGGCAACGTCGCCAACGGCTCGCCCATCGGGGACTCGATGCCCGCGCTGATCGTGCTCGGCACCCGCATCGTGCTGCACCGCGAAGGCGTGGTGCGTGAAATGCCGCTCGAAGACTTCTACATTGCGTATCAGAAGAACGCCCTCGAAGCGGGCGAGTTCGTGCAGGGCATTCGCGTGCCGCTGCCGGGCACTGCGCAACGCTTTCGTACCTACAAGCTCGCGAAACGCTTCGATCAGGACATCTCGGCCGTTTGCGCCGCATTTGCCGTCGAACTCGACGGCGACACCGTGCGCTCGGCGCGCATCGCCTTCGGCGGCATGGCCGCCACGCCCAAGCGCGGCAGCGCCATCGAGGCGGCACTGAACGGCCAGCCGTGGACGGAAGCCAATGTGCGCGCCGCCATGGCCGCCCTGCCGACGGACTATCAGCCGCTGTCCGACATGCGCGCGACGAGCGCGTATCGTCTGGCCGGTGCGCAGAATCTGCTGTATCGTTTTTTCCTGGAAACGCGCACCGACGCGCCGCTTGCGGCGCATGAAGTCAACGCGTTTGCCAACGTCTAACCGGAGTTGCCCATGAACACGCAAGTCGAAGGCTTCATGACGCAGACCGCACAGACTGCCGCCCAGGTTGGCCGCTCGCGCCCGCACGAGTCGGCCGAGCTTCACGTGGCCGGCGAGGCCACGTACACCGATGACATTCCCGAGCTGCAAGGCACGCTGCACTGCGCGCTCGGCCCGTCGCCCAAGGCGCACGCGCGCATCCTCTCGCTCGATCTCGACGCCGTACGCCGCGCCCCGGGCGTGATCGCCGTGCTCACCGCCGCCGACATTCCCGGTGTGAACGATTGTGGCCCGGTCATTCACGACGACCCGATTTTCGCAGACGGTGTCGTGCAGTACATCGGCCAGCCGATGTTCGCCGTGGTGGCCGAATCCCACGACGCCGCCCGTCGCGCCGCCCGTCTGGGCAAGGGCGAATACGAAGACTTGCCCGCCATTCTCACGCCGCAGGCCGCCAAGGCCGCGGGCGCCGGCGTACTTCCGCCGATGCAATTGCGCCGGGGCGATGCCGATGCCGCGCTGCAAGCGTCGCCGAACCGCCTGAGCGGCACGTTCGAATGCAACGGGCAGGAGCAGTTCTACCTCGAAGGCCAGATTTCGTACGCCATCCCCAAGGAAAACGACGGCATCCACGTCTACTGCTCGACGCAACACCCGAGCGAAATGCAGGCGCTCGTCTCCCATGCGCTGGGCTGGCACAGCCATCAGGTGCAGGTCGAATGCCGTCGCATGGGCGGGGGTTTCGGTGGCAAGGAATCGCAATCGGGCCTGTTCGCGTGCGTCGCGGCGCTGTGTGCCTCAAAGCTCAAGCGCCCGGTGAAGCTGCGTCTGGATCGTGACGACGACTTCATGATGACGGGCAAGCGTCACGGCTTCTACTTCGAGTACGACGTCGGTTTCGACGACGACGGCCGCATCACCGGCGCGAAAGTCGACATGACGCTGCGTGCCGGCTTCTCGGCCGACCTGTCGGGCCCGGTCGCCACGCGCGCCATCTGCCACTTCGACAACGCCTACTTCGTGCCGGACGCCGATCTGCGCGCCCTGTGCGGCAAGACGAACACGCAATCGAACACGGCGTTCCGTGGCTTCGGCGGCCCGCAAGGCGCGCTCATCATGGAAGTGCTGCAAGACGCCATCGCACGACGTCTGGGCAAGGATGCACTGGACGTGCGTCGCGTGAACTTCTACGGCAAGACCGAGCGCAACGTCACGCCGTACGGACAGCTCGTCAAGGACAACATCATCCACGAGCTGGTCGCGGAACTGGAGCGCACGAGCGACTACCGCGCCCGCCGCGAAGCCGTGCGCGCGTTCAACCGCACGAGCCCGGTGCTGCGCAAGGGGCTGGCGCTCACGCCGCTCAAGTTCGGCATCTCGTTCAACGTGCAGGCGTTCAACCAGGCCGGCGCGCTGGTGCACGTCTACCGTGACGGCTCGATGCTCGTGAACCACGGCGGCACCGAGATGGGTCAGGGGCTCAACACCAAAGTCGCACAGGTGGTGGCCCACGAACTCGGCGTCGACCTCTCCCACGTGCGGGTGACGGCCACCGACACGAGCAAGGTAGCGAACACGTCGGCCACGGCCGCATCGACCGGGGCCGACCTGAACGGCAAGGCCGCACAGAACGCCGCATGGCAGATTCGTCAGCGTCTGGCCGCATTCGCCGCGCAGAAGTACGGCGGCTCGGCGGACGACGTGCGCTTCGCCGACGACATCGTCAGCGCGAACGGCAACGACATCCCCTTCCCCGACCTCGTGGAAGCGGCGTACTGGGCACGCGTGCAACTCTGGTCGGACGGCTTCTACGCCACGCCGGGACTCTCGTGGGATGCCAAGGCGATGAACGGCAACCCGTTCTACTACTTCGCCTACGGCGCGGCTGTCTCGGAAGTGATCCTCGACACGCTCACCGGCGAATGGCGTCTGCTGCGCGCCGACGTGCTGCACGACGCCGGCAAGTCGATCAACCCGGCGCTCGACATCGGTCAGGTCGAAGGCGCGTTCATTCAGGGCATGGGCTGGCTGACGACGGAAGAACTGTGGTGGAACAAGGACGGCAAGCTCATGACGCACGCCCCCTCCACGTACAAGATTCCCGGCATCAGTGATTGCCCGACGGACTTCCGCGTGGCGCTGTTCGACAACACCAACGTGATGGACTCGATCCATCGCTCAAAAGCCGTGGGCGAGCCGCCGCTGCTGCTGCCGTTCTCGGTGTTCAACGCCCTGCGCGACGCGGTGGCCAGCGTGAACGACTATCGCGACGAGCCGGTGCTCAACGCACCGGCCACCTCCGAAGCGCTGCTCATGGCGATCACCGAGTTGCGCACCCGGAGCGCCGCCTGATGCATCGCTGGGTCGACGTCGCCCACAAGCTGCTCGCGCGCGGCGAAGCGGCCGTACTGGTCACGATCGCGCGCGTGGAAGGCTCTGCGCCGCGTGAGGCAGGCACCCACCTGCTCGTCACGCGTGAGCACGTGTGGGAGACGATCGGCGGCGGCCATCTCGAATGGCGGGCGATGGACGTCGCGCGCCAGTTGCTGCGTCAGTACGGGCAGCAAGGCGCGCGCCACGTCGAGCGTTTTGCGCTCGGCCCGAGCCTCGGTCAGTGCTGCGGCGGCGCCGTCACCCTTGCCTTCGAAGTGCTCACGCTGGCCGATCTGGCGTGGGTGAGCGCCTTGCACAAGCGTCTGGCCGCCGGTCAGGCGAGCCTGCGCAGTGTGGCGTTCGGCGCGCCGGGGGCAGACGCTGCCGCAAGTCAGCAGCAAGGCGGCCCCGTACTGCTGACGGCACTCGACGCCAGCGAACCGCTCGCCCAACCGCATACGCTCACTCGCGATGCCGACGATGCCGCCTGCTCGTTCTGGCAAGGCAGCGACGGCTGGCTGTGGCTCACCGAGCGCCTCGCGCCGAGCGACTTTCATATCGTGCTGTTCGGCGCGGGCCACGTCGGGCAGGCCATCGTGCAAGTGCTCGCCACGCTGCCGTGCCGCGTCACATGGGCCGACGAGCGCACCGAGACGTTCCCCGAATCGGTGCCGCCCAATACCGTCGTGGAGTCGACCGACACGCCGGAGGCCGTGGTGACCGAAGCGCCCCCGGGGGCGTATTTCCTCGTCATGACGCACAACCATGCTTTGGATCAGCGCCTGTGCGAGGAAATCTTCAAGCGCAACGATTTCGCCTATTTCGGGTTGATCGGGTCGATGACCAAGCGTCGTCAGTTCGAGCACCGCCTTCGCGATCGCGGCGTGCCGCCCGAACGTTTCGAACAGATGATCTGCCCCATCGGCGTGGCCGGGATCAGCGGCAAAGCCCCCGCGACGATTGCGATTGCCGTCACGGCGCAGTTGCTGCGCGTGCGCGAACAGCAGATGCATCAGATGGCGCAGACCGCTCAGACGGCGATGCAGGACACCGGCATTTCGGCCTGACGATCTCGCGAAATACCGTCGACATCGCGTGCGAGCACTCGCCCACGAGACCGGCGAGGGTCTCCGACGGTAGAATCCCGCCCATCCCCCTCACACAAGACACCCCATGCCACTCACGCCAGAACTCGCCAAGACCCTTTGCGCCATGCCCAAGGCGGAGCTGCATCTGCACATCGAGGGCACACTGGAGCCTGAGCTGATCTTCCGGCTCGCCGGGCGCAATGGCGTCACGCTGCCCTATCCCAGCGTGGAAGCCCTGCGCGACGCGTACGCCTTCACCGATCTCCAGTCGTTCCTGGACATCTACTACGCGGGCGCAAGCGTGCTGCTCACCGAAGACGATTTCTACGACATGACGCGTGCCTACATGACGCGCGCCGCCGCCGACAACATCCGCCACACCGAAATTTTCTTCGATCCGCAAACGCACACCTCGCGCGGCGTATCGATGGCCACAGTTGTCAACGGCATCGAACGCGCGCTCGCCGAAGCCGAGGCACAGCATGGCATTACGAGCCGTCTGATCCTGTGCTTCCTGCGCCATCTTCCCGAGGAAGACGCCCTGCAAACGCTGGAAACGGCGCTGCCGTATTTCAACAGCCACGGGCATCGTCTCGTGGGCGTGGGGCTCGACTCATCGGAACAGGGGCATCCGCCCAACAAGTTCGCACGGGTGTTCGAGCGCTGCCGCGCGCTCGGCCTGCGCATCGTGGCGCACGCCGGTGAGGAAGGCCCGCCCGAGTACATTCACGAAGCGCTCGACATGCTGCGCGTGGAGCGCGTCGATCACGGCGTGCGCGCCATCGAAGACGAGGCGCTGCTGGATCGTCTCGCGCGCGAGAAAATCGCGCTGACGGTGTGCCCGCTGTCGAACGTGCGTCTCAAAGTGTTCGACGACATGGGACAGCACACGCTGCACCAGTTGCTCAAACGCGGTCTGGCAGTGACGATCAACTCGGACGACCCGGCCTACTTCGGCGGCTATCTGAACGAGAACTTCCTCGCGACGTTCGACGCACTCGACATGACGCTCGACGACGCTTACACGATGGCAAGGAATAGCTTCGAAGCCTCGTTCATCGATGACAGCGAGAAGCGCCGTCTGGTCGGTGAACTTGAGCAATTCCGCGCGGCGCACACGGCGCACTCGGCGTAATCCGCCACCGCTGACGCCCCGGCCAATCAAACGCCCGAATCATTCGGGCGTTTTTTTATGTGCACGCGATCCGTAATGGCGGTACCGCGCGCGTCGCCACATTACCTGCCGATGATGTGGAACATTCCGCATGAGGAATATTTTCACCGGGACCCGATGCTATTTTTCGAGCGTGCCCTGATACGTGCCAAAGGTGCCCCCACACCCTCGACGCAAGGCGCACTCCACATAGAACATATCGGAGACAACACCCCATGGACTCATCGCTCAGCCCCCCGGCGAGTCATACGCTTGACGTCGCACTCGATGCCACCATCGACAAGGCGCCGGCGGCAACGACTGCGACGAACGACGGCACGCGCGTGGCGGGCGCGCAACCGGCATCCCCGCTCGATCGTTATTTCGGTATCACGGCGCTCGGCTCCACGTTCCGCACCGAAGTGATAGCGGGTATCACGACTTTCCTCGCGGCGATGTACATCATCGTCGTGAATCCGGCCATTCTGTCCAAGACCGGCATGGCCTTCCCGGCGGCACTGACCGCCACGGTGCTCATCAGCTTCTTCGGCAGTTGCGCGATGGGGCTTTACGCGCGCAATCCGGTGCTCGTCGCGCCGGGCATGGGCCTGAACGCGCTGTTCGCGTTCACGATGGTGCATGGCGTCGGCATGCCGTGGCAGACCGCACTGGGCTGCGTGTTCTGGTCGGGCATTCTGTTCGCCTTGCTCGCCGCGCTGAACGTGCGACGCTTCGTCGTCGAAGCGATTCCCGCGAACCTGCGTTACGCCATCTCGTGCGGCATCGGCCTGTTCATCACCGTGATCGGACTGGTCAACGCCAAGCTCGTGGTGAGCGATCCGGTCACGGTCGTGCGTCTCGCGCATCTGTCGCCGCCGACCGTCACGTTCCTCATCGGGCTTGCGCTCACGACCGTGCTCGTCGCACGTCGCGTGAACGGCGCGCTGATGATCGGTATCGTCGTCACCACGCTCATGGCCGTGCCCATCGGGCGTCTCTGGGGCGACGGCAGCGGCTACTTCCCCAAGGAAATCGCCACGGCCACGCTGGTGAACTTCCAGGGATTCTTCGCCGCGCCGGACTTCTCGGGCATCGGTCAACTGGATCTGATGGGCGCGCTCAAGGTGGCTTACCTGCCGTTCATCTTCGTGATGCTCTTCACCGCGTTCTTTGATACCCTCTCGACCTTCATGAGCATTGCCGAGGCCGGCAACATGAAGGATCGCGACGGCAATCCGCGCAACATGCGTCAGGCGATGATCGTCGACTCGTTCTCGGTGCTCATCTCCGGCCCGCTCGGCACGAGCCCGGCGAACGCCTACATCGAATCGGCCGCCGGTATCGCCCAGGGCGGCCGCACCGGCCTGACCGCCGTGGTCTGCGCGCTGCTGTTCCTGCCGTTCCTGTTCCTCTCGCCGATGCTCTCGCTCGTGCCGGCGATCGCCACGGCCCCGGCGCTGATCCTCGTCGGTGTGTTTATGATGGAGTCGGTCGCGCGCATCGAGTGGCATCGCATGGATGAAGCCATCCCGAGTTTCATCGCGCTCGTGATGATTCCGATTTCGTATTCGATCACCGACGGCATCGCCTACAGCTTCCTCGCCTTCGTCGTTCTCAAGCTGTTCACGGGACGCGTGAAGGAGATCAAGCCCGCGATGTGGGTCGTGGCAGCGCTGGCCGTGCTGCTGCTCACGCAAATGTAAAGACAGAAGGACCCCACTCATGTCCACCGCAAACCCCACCACGATGGCCACCGGCGAGCTTCGCGCCGTGCGTGCCCAACTGGTCTACTTCACCCACGATCCCGCGCGCGCCTATCTCGACGGCACGCCCGGCACCGTGCATCACACGGACGGCATCGTCGCGTTCGCCAACGGCCGCATCACCGCCGTAGGCGACTATGCCAAGGTGGCGCCGACGCTCCCGGCGGGCACGCCCATCGAAGACCTGCGCGGCAAGGTCATCACCCCGGGCTTCATCGACACGCACATCCACTATCCGCAAACGGATATGATCGCGTCGCCCGCGCCGGGCCTGCTGCCGTGGCTGGAGAAATACACGTTCCCGACCGAGCGCCGCTTCGAGAATCCGGAATACGCGGCCGACGTCGCCCAGTTCTTCCTCGACGAACTGCTGCGCGGCGGCACCACGAGCGCGCTGGTGTACTGCACCGTGCACCCGGGTTCGGCAGACGCCTTCTTCAAGGAAAGCGACTCGCGCAATCTGCGCATGATCGCGGGCAAGGTGATGATGGATCGCAACTGCCCGGACTTCCTGCGCGACACGGCCGAGAGCGGCGCGCGCGACAGCGAGACGTTGATCCAGCGCTGGCATAACAAGGGACGTCAGCTCTACGCGCTCACGCCGCGCTTCGCACCGACGTCGACCGAAGCCCAGCTCGGCGTGTGCGGTGAACTCGCCGAGCAGTATCAGGACGTGTTCATCCAGAGCCACGTGGCGGAGAACACCGACGAGGTCGAATGGGTGCGCTCGCTGTTTCCGGGGCATCGCAGCTATCTCGACGTCTACGACCATTACAAGCTGCTGCGCAAGCGCGCCGTGTACGGGCACTGCATCTGGCTCGACGAGCACGATCGCCGACGCATGTTCGAGACGGGCACCGTCGCGGCGCATTGCCCCACATCGAACCAGTTCCTCGGCAGCGGGCTGTTCGACTTCGCCGCCGCCGAAGCGACGCGCATGCCGGTCACGCTCGCCACGGACGTGGGCGGCGGTTCGACCTTCTCGATGTTGCAGACGATGAACGAGGCGCACAAGGTGGCGCGTCTGTCGGGCTATCACCTCTCGGCCGAACGCATGTTCTATCTCGCCACCGAGGGCGCGGCGCACGCGCTGGACCTGCACGGCACGATCGGCACGCTGGCCGTGGGCGCAGAAGCCGACTTCGTGGTGCTCGATCCGAAGGCCACGCCGCTGCTCGCGCGTCGTACCGCACTGGCTGAATCGCTGGAGGAACTGCTCTTCGCGTTCGCGATGCTGGGCGACGACCGCGCCATCGCCACGACCTACGCGGCAGGCAAGCCGGTGCATCGCCGCGCGGCGCACTGAGCGGTGAGATGACGCCTCTTTGCGGGGCGTCGGGATGACGACACGACAGCTGTCTTTGCGAGGAAACGGCCGCCGCTGCCTTGGCGCGGTGACCGTTTCCCCGCAGTCGCCGGCCGCGCGCAAGGGGCATGCGGCCGGGGATCTCCTTGGGCGGCTTCGGCCGCCCTTTTTTGCATTTTGCACATCAACGAGCGGATGCTATAATCCGCCTCGATTCATTGGGGAGTAGCCGCCCTGTCATAGACATCTGTCTTCGGCAGGGGCGTACGTCAACAAACTTGGCCGGTTCCGGCTATGGCGTGCGCAGCCCTCGGGCCTGGCGAGACCGATGACGATGCTTCCGCCACCCGGGCCGGGATGCATTGTCATTGGCTCGCAATTACACGGCCCGGCGGAGAAAAATAAGGTGTCCCCATTCCTCGTATCGACCGGTGTGGTCGCGCTTGCCGAAATCGGCGATAAAACCCAACTGTTGTCCCTTGTGCTCGCTGCGCGCTTCAAGAAGCCCGTGCCGATCATTCTCGGCATTTTCGTCGCCACGCTGATCAACCACGCCTTCGCCGGCGCCGTCGGTGAATGGCTGTCGACCGCCATCAGTCCCGCCATCATGAAATGGGCCGTCGTCGCGTCGTTCATCGGCATGGCGATCTGGATTCTCGTGCCCGACAAGCTCGATGACGAGGAATCCAACACCCGCCGCAAGTTCGGGGTGTTCGTGTCGACCGTCATCACGTTCTTCATTGCCGAGATGGGCGACAAGACGCAGATCGCCACGGTCATGCTCGCGGCACGCTATCAGGATTTCTTCGGTGTGGTGGCCGGCACGACGCTCGGCATGATGCTCGCCAACGTGCCCGCCGTGCTCGTCGGTCACAAGTTCTCGGGACGCCTGCCCACGCGTGCGGTGCACGCCGTGGCCGCCGTCATCTTCCTGGTGCTCGGCGTGATTACGCTAATGCAGTAATGCAAAACGCCGGAGCCAGGCCATGCGTCGTCAGACGCGGGCGTTGACTCCGGCGCTTTTGTGGCATCGCCCGGATCCGTTGCCGGGGTTCCGCTGCCGGGTTTCGGCTGACGTCGCCGCCGGCGCATGCCGTCTTACTTGCCGACCTGCTGCTGCACGCTGACCGTGCGTCCGCTCGGGAACGGCAACTGCTTGAGTGCCGCGTCGATCAGGAAAGGCATCGCGGAAGCCATCGAGGTGCCGGCGTCGCTCGTATCGGCCTGCACGCGGTACACCTCCTTGCCGCTGGCACGATCGGTGAAACGCAACTGCAAACCGGCAAGCGCGTAGGGATAATCGCGCTGGACATAGGCAGGCGGCGCCCCGTAGGGATAGCCGTACCAGCCCCACGGACGGCCCCACGGCCCCCAAGGGCCGGGCGCGAACATCGGATCGTAGGCCGGTTCAGTCACGCGCATCACCTGCTGCTGAATACCGTAGGTCATGCCGACCAGATAGTGCGCACTCGACGCACTTTGCTCAGTGAAACCATCCCCCGACAAACGCGTACGCAACCACTGCTCGTAGGTGGCGTGTTCCTGATTGTTCTGCTGCTCGGGCGTGCGCGTGAGCGCGTAAGTGCGCGGCCCGTCGAAACCCGGCGAATCGCCGAACGCGGTAACCTGACTGGTGACCGTGCTGGCACATCCGGACAGCAAGACGCTGGCGACGGCCAACGTCGCCATTCCCCATCGTTTCCACATGATTCACAACTCCCGAGATAACCCAAGACCGGCCGGGCGTGCGGCAATTGCCCTTCCATGGCCGGTAACCTGCGACGATTTAAGCATAGGACGGCGCCTCGCGCACATCCGAGTCATTTGACGGAAGCGTTGAACGAAAATTCAGCAAATTTGCGGCTTGGACGCCAAGGTTGCGCCACTCCGTTACAATTTGTGAATCCTTGGCCGTCCGCACATTACCGTCCATGCTCAGAACCGACCTCGCAGGTGTCATCCAACGTTCCGACTATACGCCGCCGGCGTATCTAATCGACACCGTCCAACTCGACTTCGATCTCGCCCCCGATGTGACCACCGTGACCAGCCGATTGCGCTTGCACCGCAACCCGGCCGGCGCAGGCGGCGACCTTGAACTCGTGGGGCAAGGGCTGCAACTGGTCAGCCTCGAAATCGACGGCAAGCCGTGGTCCGGCTACCGCACCGGCGACGAGACGCTCACCGTGCAGGCGCCGCCGCAAGCGTTCGAACTCACGCTCGTGACCCGCTGCCGCCCGCAGGAGAACACGTCGCTCATGGGGCTGTACGTCTCCGGCGGCAACTTCTTCACCCAGTGCGAAGCCGAGGGCTTTCGCAAGATCACCTACTTCCTCGATCGTCCCGATGTCATGGCGACGTACACCGTCACGCTGCGCGCCGACCGCGAAGCGTATCCGGTGCTGCTGGCCAACGGCAATCTGATCGACAAGGGCGACCTGCCCGACGGCCGCCATTTCGCCGTGTGGGACGACCCGTTCAAGAAACCCAGCTATCTGTTCGCGCTCGTTGCAGGCCGTCTGGTGTGCCGTGAGGAACGCATCGTGGCCGGCGACGGCCGCGAGAAGCTGCTTCAGGTGTGGGTGCAGCCGCAGGATCTGGAGAAGACCGAGCATGCCATGCACTCGCTCATCAACTCGATCCGCTGGGACGAGGAGCGCTTCGGCCGCGTGCTCGATCTCGATCGCTTCATGATCGTCGCCGTGAGCGACTTCAACATGGGCGCGATGGAGAACAAGGGCCTGAACATCTTCAACACGAAGTACGTGCTGGCGGATGCCGCCACGGCCACCGACGACGACTTCGGCAATATCGAAGCGGTCGTGGGCCACGAGTACTTCCACAACTGGACCGGCAACCGCGTGACCTGCCGCGACTGGTTCCAGTTGAGCCTGAAGGAAGGCTTGACGGTGTTCCGCGATCAGGAATTCTCCGCCGACATGATGGGCTCCGAGTCGGGCCGCGCGGTCAAGCGCATCGACGACGTGCGCGTGCTGCGTCAGGCGCAGTTCCCCGAAGACGCCGGTCCGATGGCGCATCCGGTGCGCCCGGAGAGCTACGTCGAAATCAACAACTTCTATACGGTCACCGTCTACGAGAAAGGCGCCGAAGTCGTGCGCATGTATCAGACGCTGCTCGGCCGGGACGGCTTCCGTCGCGGCATGGACCTGTATTTCGAGCGCCATGACGGTCAGGCCGTGACCTGCGACGACTTCCGCGCCGCCATGGCAGACGCCAACGGTCGCGACCTCACGCAGTTCGGCCGCTGGTACAGCCAGGCCGGCACCCCGCGTGTGACGGTCGATGCCGCTTACGACGAATCGGCGCGCACCTACACGCTCACACTCACGCAGCGCTGCCCGAAGGTCGGCGTCGAATTGCAGGACGAAACGCTCGTCAAGCAACCGTTCCATATTCCGTTCGCTGTCGGCCTGCTCGATCGCGACGGCCGCGACATGGTGCTGCGCCTGCAAGGCGAAGCCGCCGATGCACCGGCGTCGACCACGCGCGTGCTCGACTTCACGCAGGAGCGTCAGAGCTTCACCTTCGTCGACGTGGAACACTCGCCCATGCCCTCGCTGCTGCGCGGCTTCTCGGCACCGGTCATCGTCGAACACGAATACACCATCGACGAACTCGCCTTCCTGATGGCGCACGACAGCGACCCGTTCAACCGCTGGGAAGCGGGTCAGCGACTGGCCACGCGTCAATTGCTCGCGCTCGTCGAATCGATTCAGATGGGCCAGTTGCCGAGCGTGGACAGCTACGTGCTCGAAGCCTTCCGGCAAGTGCTGCGCGACGAAACGCTCGATCCGGCCTTCCGTGCGCAGGCGCTCACGCTGCCGGCCGAATCGTATCTCGGCGAACAGATGACGGAGATCGACCCGGCGGCGATTCATGCCGCACGTCAGTATCTGCGCCAGCGTCTGGCGGCGTCGCTGCACACCGAGTGGCTCGCGGCGTATCACAACCATCGTGTGCCAGGCCCGTACCAGCCGGACGCCGCATCGAGCGGCGAGCGGGCGCTAAAGAACCTCGCCCTGTCGTACCTGATGGAGTTGTCGGACGCTGGCATCGCGCAAACCGCCCATACGCAATACGACACCGCCGACAACATGACCGACCGTTTCGCAGCGCTCACGGCGCTCGTGCAGCGTGGCGGCGCAGCGCGTGAAGGCGATGCGGCGCACGGTCAGAACCATGCCGCCGATGCGCTGGTCGACTTCTATCAGCGCTTCGAGAACGAGCCGCTCGCCATCGACAAGTGGTTTGCCCTGCAAGCGATGCAGCGCGGTGACGGTAGCCATTGCGTGATCGATGCGGTACGCGCGCTGATGCGTCATCCGGCATTCACGCTGAAGAACCCGAATCGCGCGCGCTCGCTGATTTTCAGCTTCTGTAGCGGCAATCCGGCGCAGTTCCACGCGGCAGACGGCTCGGGTTACCAGTTCTGGGCCGAACAGGTCCTCACGCTCGACGCGCTCAACCCGCAAGTCGCGGCGCGACTGGCACGCGTGCTCGACCGCTGGCGCAAGTACACGCCGGCATTGCGCGAGCGCATGCGTGAAGCACTGGAGCAAGTGGCAAAGCACTCGGCGCTGTCGAAGGACGTGCGCGAGATCGTCGAGAAGGCGCTCGCCTGATCGCAGATCGTCAGACCCGCCGCTTTCGGGCGAGCGGGTCATGCAGCCGTGACGACACCCGTCATCACGGCTGCATGACTTCGAAGTATCCGCATCTGATGTAAAGCTTGTAGGGCCAGCGCGGCCCGACGCCAATCAACGGCCGTAGCGCCGGCACCGGAATGACAACCTCGTCGAACGCCCCTGCCATCAGGTGATTCACAGGATCGTTACACAGCGTGACCTTTCCGCTCATGGCGCTGATGGTCAGATGCACGTCCTGCCCCGGATAGTTCGGCGGATCGCGGAACGTCAGTTGATAGATCATCATGACGCGCGCATCCGGCGGACTCTCCACCTCGTAAGTCCCGTTGAGCAGACTGGAGCGAAATGTCAGGCGCAGCGCCTCGTCGAAGGCGGCATGAGACGCGACGGGCGAACGGACTTCCCCCCGCACGCTCCACCAGAACGGTGAGCCGTCGATCGCTTCGAGCTTAACGTCGACGGGCAGAAACCGCTTCTTCTCCTCGCCGTCGTAGCACCACGCGCGCATACACCCGTCGTAATGCAACGCCCCGCGTTCCGGTGCGCCCTGTTCATCGATCGTGACGCGTGGATAACGAGTGTCGACGGAAACTGGCGGCACGAGATCACCGCGCGAAAGTAGAACGAACTCTTCCATGCGCTACCTCCCGACTTCTGCTCTACAAACCTGAGTCGTTGCCGCGAGTGCGCTTTCCCGCCTTGCCAATGCTCCCACCACTGCATCGCAACTCGCATAAGGCACGCCGCTTGCTTGTGATTGATCGTGTGCGTGCTATTTGCAGCGGAGTCTAGTCAACCGAACGCGTTTGCGCACCTGTCAACCCTGACAGGTGCGCCGTCCCGAATTCTGCGTCCATGATGAAAGGTGCGGCCGATGCGTGTCAGCACCCGGGGGAATGATTCAGCCATCCGGGCCCGCCCGGTCTGGCCCGGGATGGCCAATGACGTCGACCGGGCAGCGCTCGTCAGGCAGGCCGTCGCACGATGATCCGGCAAACACGCTTGCCAGAGCTGGCACTTGTGACGTCTTCTTCGTGCAACACGATGCCGTCATGCAACGCGGCGCGCACGACGGCTGGCTCGAAGGCGCTGTAGAGACGACCATCTTCATGCCGATGATCGGCACCCTCGGTCACGCGCCACGACACGTACAGCACGCCGCCCGGGCGCACGAGCGTCCAGAGGCGGTCGGCGGCCTGTGCAACTTCGTCGGCGGGCAGATGCATCAGCACCGTCTCGCACAGCACGTTGTCGAACTGCGCCATCACGGTGTCGAGCATCGGCAACCGGTCGAGGTGAAACGTCACCCACGGGAAGGATTCGCGCGCCAGTGCCACCAGTGCGGGGGAGGCGTCGTAACCGGTGACGTCGAACCCCTCTTGCGAGAGCCACGCAGCGTCGCGCCCGTTGCCGCATCCCACATCGATGGTCCGCCCGCCCGGAACGAAGTGCCGCACGAGCAGTGCGTACATATCGTCGGGCGGCGGCTGGTTGAGCCACTCCTCGCCGTAACGCCGGGCATTGGCCTCATAGGCCGCTTCGGTCTGCAAGTCCGCCATGATGGGAATCTCCGGGAGGGCTCGAAAGCCCTCGAAAGCTTTCGCGAGTCTCCAGCTTAACCAACTATTGGGAAATCTTCTCGAGCGCGATATCCCGGGTGCGCGGCCCCATCAGACCGATAGAAAGCATCACGATCAGCATGGCGCACGAGATGAATGCAAACACGCCCGTCACGCCGAAATTGCGCAATACCGATGCAATCAGAAACGCCGTGAAGATCGCCGAGAAGCGGCTCCACGAATAGACGAAGCCCACCGCGCGCGCACGAATGCCCGTGGGGAACAGTTCCGTCTGATAGGCGTGGTAGCTGTACGACATGATGTTGTTCGCGAGCGTGAGACCGATGCCCATCGCAATCAACAGGACCGACGAGGTGACTTGCGAGAACACCATCCCGCACACGATGCCGATCCCGGCGGTCCACACGATGGCGTGCTTACGCTCGACCTTGTCGGCCATCCACAGCCCGATCAGCGGCCCGACCGGCGCCGCGAGCGCAATCACGCTCGAATAGGCGAGACTCGTCGTCACCGTGATGCCTTGCTTGATGAGCAGCGTCGGCACCCAGTTGGCGAA
Organism: Pandoraea sp. ISTKB; assembly: GCF_001721285.1. NCBI lineage: Bacteria > Pseudomonadati > Pseudomonadota > Betaproteobacteria > Burkholderiales > Burkholderiaceae > Pandoraea > Pandoraea sp. ISTKB. Next base: position 84,041 of record NZ_MAOS01000083.1, on the reverse strand, counting down.
GCCGTAAAAGCCCACCGTCTGGAAGATGTTGAAGAGAATCATCATGATCGCGCGCTTGCGATACGGCGGCACCCACATGTCGCGAAACGCGCTCTTCGGCGCGACCGGCTCAGGCACGCCCGGCGGCGGCAGCGGCTTGCCGTATTCGCGCTCGACACGCGCTTCGAGCGCCGAGAGCACGCGCTCGGCTTCGTCGAGACGCCCCTTCTGGGCGAGCCAGCGCGGGCTTTCCGGCAACGCGCGGCGAATCCACCAGACGAACACGGCGCCATGTGCACCGATGAGCACGACCCAACGCCAGCCTTCCAGACCGAACAACTCACGAGGCACGAGCCAGTACGAGAGCAACGCGACAACCGGCACCGCCGTGAAACCGACCGCCTGCTCGCACGCGAACGCACGGCCGCGAATCTGCTTCGGGACAAGTTCCGCGATGTAGGTGCCGATCGTCACGAGTTCGACACCGATGCCCAGCCCCACGACGAAGCGCCAGAAGTTCACGCCCGTGGCCGTCTCCTGAAACGCCATGATGACGTTGGCGACCGTGTACCAGAGCAGCGAGCCCGTGAACACGGCGCGGCGTCCGAAGCGGTCGGCGAGAAAACCGCACGCGATGGTGCCGATGAACAGCCCCGAGAATAGCGCTGCGATGAAACTCGCCACGCCGGTGGTGCCGAACAGACCCGGCGTCGTGGGCGTCAGAATGCCGCTCTTCACGAGGCCCGGGGCGATATAGCCGGTATAGAGCAGATCGTAGAGTTCGAAGAAGAAACCGAGACTGAGCAACACCACCAGCTTCCAGACGGTGCGGGTGGGCGGCAATCGGTCGAGTCGGGCGGAAATGTCGCCTGCGGTGAGGCGCGTGGCCGCAGTCGTTGCTTGCGCGGCGTGGGGCATGGAAGGCATCGATACGTCGGGGGATGGCATGAAAATCGTCTCCGGGCCTGTTCGGTCATGGCCGAACTGCTCACTGGCCGACATCTCTCCGGACGTCGGATACACCATGAATCGACAGGCGCGAGGCCGAAATTGTGCCACGAATAGCACCGCGCCAGTCACCTTTGCCACGTACTACGAAAAATTGCGATGTTCACCAACAACAGCACAGTGCGCCACAACATTCGCCACCGGCAGCACATCCTCGCGGATTGCGCGAGACCGGCGGCATGCGTCGCGCCTGTCGAAACCCGATGCTGCGCTACGACGCCACCGTCGCCTTCAATTCGTCGAAGCTGACGATGCGACCGGCAAGCGCGCTCGCCGCGACCGTGTAAGGACTCGCGAGCCACACACTGCCCGGCCCCGAGCGTCCGGGAAAATTGCGGTTGATGGCGCTGATCGTGACCTGCTCTGCCGACGTCGACTGTCCCGGCCCGCAGTTGGCGCATGCGCCGCATCCCGGCGAGATGAGCGTGACGCCCGCCGCTTCAAACGTCTTCAGATACCCCTGCGCCTCGCAGTAGGCATGCACATCCATCGTGCCGAATTGCAGGAACAGCGAGCGGCCCTGTGCGACCCGAAGGCCCTTCGCGACGCCCCAGGCGAGCACGTCGTGATAGGCGTCGAAGTCGTCGCGCTTGCCGGCCGTGCACGAGCCGCCGTAGGCAATATCGATGGCCACCGGCGCGTCGAGCTCCGCGAGCGCAACGCCGTTGCCCGGGTCGCCGGGACGCGCCAGCATGGGCGTGAGCGACGCGGCGTCGATGCGAATCACGTCGCGATAGCTCGCGCCGGGGTCGCTCGTCACCCACGGTTCCAGCGTGAAGTCGATGCCGCGCCGTGCCTTGAGGAACGCCACCGTCTTCTCGTCGGGTTCGACGATGCCGGTGAAGCCGCCCAACTCCGCCACCATATTGGTCAGCGTGGCACGCTCGTCGACCGACATGGCCCGCACGGCGCTGCCCGCATATTCGAAGACGAGGCCGATGGCGTCGCCACTGCGAATCGCGTCGAGACGCAGCAGATGCAGCACGACGTCCTTGGCGGTGACGCCCGGCGCGAGTCGGCCGTCGATCTCGATGCGCAGCGTCTGCGGCACCTTGCAGCGTACGTAGCCCGTTACCCAACTGTTCGCAATGTCCGTGGCGCCTGCGCCGAACGCGAGGCAGCCCAGCGCGCCCGCGTGCGGCGTGTGCGAGTCGGTGCCGATCACGATCTGCCCCGGTAACGCATAGCGCTCGGCCATCAGTGCGTGGCAGATGCCGTCGGCACCGGCCGCGCCCGGCTCGCCGTCCTGCGCCAGTTGCCCATGCGCCAGCACGGGATAGCGCGCGACGAATTCGCGATGGCCGCTCGTCAGATTGGCCACGCCCGGCAACAAGCCTTGCGAGACGTGCGGAAAGCTCTGCGCCGCGAGCACCAGATGGTCCTGAAACGCGATGATACGAGCGGGATCGTGCAGCGCCGCCGGCTCGCCGAACGCGCGATGCATCAGATGGGCGCACATTCCGGTGAAGTAATCGTGCGAGAAGCGCCAGTCGACGCGCAGGAATACGCCGTCGCCATGCGCTGTGCCCGGCGTGGCCGGATGCAGACGCCGCGCCATGATCTTCTCGACGAGCGTACGGGGCGTGGCATCGGCTGCCTCGACGGGGGCCAACGGTGCAGGCCACTCGGCGAACTTGCTGTAGGCGAGCAGGCCGCCGCTGCGGATGATTTGCTGCGTGAGGGCGTCGCGCCCCTTGAGAAATTCGGTGATCGGAATGGACTCGCCGGCAAGAATACGGTCGAGCACACCGAAGTCGGTCGTCGTCAGAATGCCGATGTTGTCGCAGTTCTGCTGATAGATGCGCTCGAAGCTCTCGGCGACGATCAGTCGGATCCCCGCCGACAACTCGGCGAGCGGGCTCGATTCACGCGACGATCCCTTGCCGTATCTCTTGCCTGCCACGGTGACCTGAAAGCCACCGCGACGCACGTCGTGCTCGCCGATGGGCATCTCGTTTCCCGCTTTGAAACCGACGTAGGGGTAGCGGCCAAGTCGCTCGTCATACGTGAGCATGACGGTCACCGGCGTGATTTCATCCGTCGAAACGTTGTCGCGCAGCGCACCGGCTTGCGCGCGCGTGATGGACTCGCCAGACAACTGACGGCGCACGATGGCCGGGTCGTCGGACAGAAACAGCACGCGGCCGTCGAAACGAATGGTGTCTTCCATGCGGCATTACCTCCGGAAGACAGCATAGCGGCCGCGTCATCGCCCTGCCGTGCCGTCTCGGCAAGCCGGGCGTGATCGATTGCGAAGGGCGATCGTGAAGGCTCGTGCGCGAAGCACGCGCTCAGGACGTTGCCGTGCCGCCCGCGCACGGGGACGGCTCAGCCGTCGGTCGGACGAGGCGAGGCAGGCACACGGGGAGCGTCGGGCGCGCCGTGCGCCTGACCTTGCTGTCCCTGGGCGAGGAAATTCACGACCGCAGACGCCGTCGCACTCAGTTGCTCGCGCGAGGGGAAGACGAGCCACAGTTGCCGGTGCGCCCACTCGTCGGTGAGCGGACGCACGACGATATCGAGCTTGCCGACATACAACTGCCCGACCTGCTCGGGCGCGATGGCGATGCCCAGCCCGGCATGCGCCATGCGGCACAGGGCGTCGAGGCTGGACACACGAATCTTGATGCGCAACTGTTCTCCCGCTGCGCTCGCCTGCTGCCGCAACATCTGCGTAAGCGCACTGTTGCCCTGAAGGCCCACCAGCGTCTCCCCGACACAGGCCGAGAACGGAATCTCGCCCGTGCGCGCGGCCAGCGGATGCCCTGCGGGCAGAATCACCGCAAGCCGGTCACGACGGTACGGCACCATCGTGAAGGCTTCGATCCCTTCGACAGTGTTGCAGATGCCCACATCCACGGCCCGCTCGGCCACGCGCTGGAGCACTTCGTTGCTGTGCTGCTCGTCGAGTTCGACATCCACAGCCGAGAACACCCGCCCGAAGGCGGCCAGATCCTCCGGCAGGAACTGCACGATGGCCGACAGGTTCGCCGCAATCCGCACGCTGCCACGGGCGCCCTCGTGAAATTGGGACAACTCGGCGCCCAGCGATTCGATCGTGCCTAAAATACGTTCGGCATAGCGGCGCACCGTCTCGCCGACCGGCGTGACGGTGATGCCGCGCTGATGACGCTGGATGAGCGGGAGTCCGACAATGGCTTCGATGTCGGCAATGCGACGGCTGATGGCCGACGGCGCGATGAATTCGCGCTCGGCGGCACGCGCCATGCTCCGCTCCTGGCAGACAGCCACGAAAAGACGCAAAGAAGTGAGGTCAAGCTTGCGGAGAAGGTTTTCCATACCCGTACGGCAATACACCGGAAATGCCGGAAACGCCCGGCTGGCGCGGCCCCGCGAGGGGCACGTCTTTTGCTGGACAAACAACGAATCGACGCCTATTATACGCATCGCGTACACAGACCTGCCGACCCGACCATGAGTGCACAGCAGACTTTCCTGCGCGACGCGATGCGTCGCCTGAACATGACCCGCGACACCTTCGCCGAGCGCATCGGCGTTCGCCGGCGCGCCCTCGACACCTGGCTGCTGCCGGAGGATTCGAGCGAATATCGCACGATGCCGAGCATCGTGGAGAAATTCGTCGGCGAAATCCTCGGTCGCGAAGCCCCGTCCGCAGAATCTACGCAAAGCGCACACAAGCCGTTGCGCGAACGCATGGGTCTCGACGGCAAGCCGCACCTGATCTCCGTCGACCAGTTCTCGCGTGACTCGCTCGAAGAATTGTTCCACGTCGCCGACATCATGCAACCGATCGCGCGCCGTCAGAAGATTTCCCGCGTGCTCGAAGGCGCCGTGCTCGGCAATCTGTTCTTCGAAGCCAGCACCCGCACCCGCGTGAGCTTCGGCTCCGCCTTCTGCCGCCTCGGCGGCTCGGTGTGCGACACGACCGGCTTCACGTTCTCGTCGATGGCCAAGGGCGAATCGATCTACGACACGAGCCGCGTGATGAGCGGCTATGTCGACGCGCTCGTCGTGCGCCACCCGGAAAAGGGGTCGGTCGCCGAATTCGCTCGCGCCACGAACATCCCCGTCATCAACGGCGGCGACGGCCCGGGCGAACACCCGAGCCAGGCCATTCTCGACCTGTACACGATCGGCCGCGAGTTCTCGCGTCTGGGCAAGCTGGTCGACGGTGCGCACGTGGCGATGGTCGGCGACCTGCGCTACGGCCGCACGGTGCACTCGCTGATCAAGCTGCTCGCGCTGTATCGCGGCCTGAAGTTCACGCTGATCTCGCCGCCGTCGCTGGAAATGCCGACGTACATTCTCGATCAGATTTCGCAGAACGGCCACGTGATCGTACAGAGCAATTCGCTCGCCGATCTGGCCGGTGCCGACGTGGTCTACGCGACGCGCATTCAGAAGGAGCGCTTCGCCGACGAAGCGATCGAGGGTTACACGCCGGACTTCCAGATCAACGAAGCGCTGATCAACCAGTACTGCGACAGCCGCACCATCATCATGCACCCGCTGCCGCGCGACAGCCGTCCGGGTGCGAACGATCTGTCGACCGATCTGAATCACGATCCGCGTCTGGCGATCTTCCGTCAGACGGACAACGGCATTCCGGTGCGTATGGCGATCTTCGCGATCCTGCTCGGCGTGGACAAGCAAGTCCAGCACAGCATGCGTGACGCCGCATGGCGCTCGCCGTCGCACATCGGTCCGGACGACGCGCTGTTCGACGGACTCGACTGATCGTCCCGCGCGGCGACGGTCTCGGATATTTCCGAGATACGCACCGCGCCCGTCCGATACTGCACTGCCCCCAAGGATTTTTCGCGGGGGCAGTGTCGCTTTACGAGTAAAATTGCGTCCATCTCGAATCGGTACGCTTTTCCGGAGGCCCACATGCGGCGCAAGACCCTTACCCAATATCTCATCGAACAGCAGCGGGAATACAACAACATTCCCGCCGAGTTGCGTCTGCTGATCGAAGTCGTCGCACGCGCGTGCAAGTCCATCAGCCATGCCGTGTCCAAGGGCGCGCTCGGCGGCGTGCTGGGCAGCGCCGGTAGCGAAAACGTGCAGGGCGAAGTGCAGAAGAAGCTCGACGTGATCTCGAACGAGATCATGCTCGAAGCGAACGAATGGGGCGGCCATCTGGCGGCCATGGCATCGGAAGAGATGGAAGACGTCTTCCACATTCCGAACCGCTACCCGCAGGGCGAATACCTGCTGATGTTCGATCCGCTCGATGGCTCGTCGAACATCGACGTGAACGTGTCGATCGGCACGATCTTCTCGGTGCTGCGTTGCCCGGACGGCGTGACGGACCCGACCGAAAAGGACTTCCTGCAACCGGGTACGCAACAGGTCGCGGCCGGTTATGCGGTGTACGGTCCGCAAACGGTGCTCGTGCTCACGACGGGACATGGCGTGAACTGCTTCACGCTGGACCGCGAGATGGGATCGTGGGTGCTCACGCAGGAAGGCATGCGCATTCCGGAAGACACCAAGGAATTCGCGATCAACATGTCGAACGAGCGCCACTGGTATCCGCCGGTGCAGCGTTACATCGGCGAGCTGCTGCAAGGCAAGGAAGGCGCGCGCGGCAAGGACTTCAACATGCGCTGGATTGCGTCGATGGTGGCAGACGTGCATCGCATTCTGACGCGCGGTGGCGTGTTCATGTACCCGGCCGACAAGCGCGATCCGGACAAGCCGGGCAAGCTGCGCATCATGTACGAAGCCAACCCGATGAGCTTCCTCGTGGAGCAAGCCGGCGGCGCCGCCACGAACGGCACGCAGCGCATTCTGGACATCCAGCCGCAGAAGTTGCATGAGCGCGTGGCAGTGTTCCTCGGCTCGAAGAACGAAGTCGAACGCGTCACCGGCTATCACAACGAAGCCGGCACGAAGTAAGTCGGGAAGGTCGTCGTCGCAGTCTGGCTTAACGGCAAAAAATTCTCGCGACGACGAAAGCGCAGGATCTCTGGAATTTCAATGATTTACGCGTGATGCACGCAAGCATCATCAAAAATCTTGAAAAAAGGTAGTGACAAATCCGGAAAGTCTGCTAATATCTCACTTCTTCGCAGCGCCGGAGTAGCTCAGTCGGTAGAGCAGCTCATTCGTAATGAGAAGGTCGGGGGTTCGATTCCTCTCTCCGGCACCAGCGACTCGTCAGAGTCCTTGGTGATGCAAGCAAGACGAAGTCTAAGCAGTCAGCAAAAAAGCCGCCCGAATCAGTCGTGCGGCTTTTTTGTTTTTGTCGTCCGGGAATTGGATTACGGAGAGAGGTCTCGCCTCCCCGCCCGTGTGCTGCCGGGTCGGCGTGCCCCATCTTCTCCTGGAATGGGAGCGATGCCCGCTTCGGTGCATCACTCGCCTGATCCATCGTCATCGCTTGCCGTCGTTCGCGTCATTCGCATCGTCACCGATGGCGTTATCGTTCGCGCCATCCTCATCCTCCGCAGGCTGCGCCATCCATGCGTGGTACCCCGCAGCGCCCATCTTGCGCATCAGCGCTTCATTGCGTTCGTAGATGGTCTCGGCTTCGGGGAAAGCCTCCACAGCGCGGTCGAGACTCGCCTCACGCAGCAGATGCAGGATCGGATACGGGGAGCGGTTCGTGAAGTTCTCGACGTCGTCCGGCGCCGTGCCTTCGAACTGATAGTCCGGATGGAAGCTCGCAATCTGGAGTTCGCCTTCGAGATGCAACTGCTTGAGCAGGCGTTCGGCGAAAAACAGCGCGTCGTTGTACTCATGAAAGTCGAGCAAGGCGTCGGGCAAAATCAGCAGCGTTGTGTCGACGACCAGTGGATCGGCCTGCGCCAGCCACTGCAACGCCTTCTCCAGATCGAGCAGCGCACCCTCCATGTCGCGCGCTGCGCTCACCTCGTAACGAATCTGATCCTTGACGTGTACCGCCTTCGCAAACGGACAGAGGTTCAGTCCGATCACGGCGCGCGTGAGCCAGTGGCGCGTCGCGGCGATCACGGCCTCGTTGTCCTGCGTCTGCATCAATGCCGTTGACGATTCGGTCACGGGCGCGACGGGGGAATGGGTTTTCTCCGGCATACCAAAAACATAGCGATGATTCATGAATATCGCATTGTAGTTCCCGGATCGCTCCCGATGGCGGGTCCGTGCTCGATAGCTTCAGGGGGTGAATGCCAAAACGCAGCGTTGGCGAATGCGCAACCATTCGGCCTTTCCAACGCAACGCGCCACCTGGCGCCTCATCATCATGCCCGGATCCCCGCCCATCACCACCTGCGCCCACAGCACCAGCGAAGGGTCAGCAGCGTCGACCCGGATGGCCGACAGCGCACATCTGGCCGCCATGCCTTTAAGTGAATTGCTCGACGTCCAACGCACGCCGTTCTACCGCCCACAGGACATGTGGAACACGCTTGTCAACGCGCAAACCTGTGCAGGCCGGGAATTGCGAGACGCCTGCGATCTGGCGTCGCGCAACGGCCCATTGTTTCTCGAGATGGTGGCGTTGCTGACCATGCCGGAAAGCGATCGCACACTGGATCGACTGTCCGACGCAGGCATCTTTCTCGCCCCCGATCCCGCCAGAAGTTTGCGCCCGGACCACACAGCGCTATTACGGAGCAACGAAGGTCTCGGACTCTGGCTGCGCTACGCAGCCACTCCCACGGGCTATCTGAATGTCTTCGACGGCGCCGACATCTTCGGCACAGCCTGCGCTAACGACCACACGCGCATCGACAAGATTCTTCGGGTTCTGGTGGCAAGTGCACGCGATCGCACCGACGCTGCCCCGTCCATCATGGTCGAGACCGCCCCGCTCAACCCGCTCGTCCATCTATGCAGTCAGGTCGCGCCACACTGGCTGGCTCGCCTGCTCGACATCGGCGCCAATCCCAATCAACGTAACCAGCGCGGCATGCCACTGACTGTCGCAGCCATGCGCGCCGAAGCACTGCGTCTGCATAACGGAGGGCAGGACGTCATGCACGCCCATGCGTCGCTGCACGCGCTGGCCAACCTGCTCAAACGGTATGGCGGCGATCTGATGGCGCCGAATCGGCGTGGCGTGCCCGCCGTCGCACTGCTCACGTTCCACGGACTATGCGGTGCCGCCGAAGCACTGCTCGCGTCAGGCGCCGATCCGAACGCAGCCGATGCCCACGGCAATACGCTGATGCACCACCTCACCCATGCGGCGCGTCTGCAAGATGACCCCACACACAGCGATAACGCCAGGCTTGCGCATTACCTGCTGATCGTCGCATCGCGGTACGGCGGCGACCTCACCCGTGTGAACGGCAATGGGCATACGGCGCGGGAATGGTTGCCGGCGTCGCTACCGCTTGATGCGCGCGTCGACGATGCGTTTATCGGCACCGTACGTGCAACGGCCTTCCGGCGAATCAAGGCGCTCTGCTGAGTCTGCCCGCCTGTCGCAGCGCATGCCACGCCACCATGCCACCACGTCGCTGGGCCTCTGCGCGCCGTCATGCTCATGACGGACATGCCCCCTCGCGGCGGCGCGCTCACCGCCCGCCGCACGCCTCAAGCCTCAAGCCACTTTTTTCCCGGCGTCTACCGCCCGCGCCTTCATGCCTTCCATGCCCCTGACTGTGTCAATTCCATTGGCGCCTGCCCCAGCCCCGACGCCTGCGTCAGGCTTTGCCCCGCCCATCGTGCCGTGCGCCTCGGGGCTGCGCGTCGCGCCATCTCTCACGCCATCTCTCGCGCAGATCCGGCTATCGGACATCGCGCTCGACGATCTTCTCACCGCACATCGGGACGGGCGCTGCTCGTCGCAAACCACCTGGGACACGCTGATGAGTCTCGCAACCGTCGCAGGTCGTGAGCTACGTGACAGTTGTCTGATCGCCAATCCGGCGGATGCCGCAGGCCTGGCCTTTTCAATGGCATCGCTGTTCAGCACGCCCGAGCGGCGTCGTACGCTCTCCGATCTGGACAACGCCGGCATCTTCATCGACCGCTCCCGATACGCGCGACTCGCCCCCGAAGACGCCACGCTCCTGATGTGCGATGAGGGACTCCAGCTCTGGTTGCGATATGCCGCATCCCCGTCCGCGTACCCGACCCTCTTCGTCGACGCGATCATGAATGGCAGCTTTGCTGCGGAACCACCGCCAGCGATCGCCCGGGCCTTGCGCGTACTGATCGCCTGCGGAAGGGACACCACCAACGACGTGCCCATCTCCGAGATGCCCGGCGACGTTCAGTTGCCGCTCTCGCACCTGTGCGGCCACGTCGCCTGGCAATGGTTGCCATCGTTGCTGAAGTTCGGCGCGAACCCCAATCAAGTGACGGCAAGCGGTGTGCCGCTCATCGCATCGGCCATGGCGGCGCAGGCCGACCGCCTTCACGCGCAGGGGCACGATCTGCTGATTGCCCATGAATCGCTTTACCGTCTTGGCAAGACACTCCATGCCCTCGGCGCCAGCCTCACCGCGCCGTCCCACAGCGGCTCACCGCCGATCATGCTGCTCGCGCTCAATGGTTACTGTGCCGCCGCCGAAGTCCTGCTCGGACTGGGGGCGACATGCAACACCGCTTCGACCAACCGGGGCGGAAACACGCTGATGCATCAGCTTGCCTCGGCCACACAGCACAAGAATTATTCATTCACGGCCTTCTTCCTCTTCATTCTCGCCTTGCGTTACGGCGGCGATCCCGACTTGCCCAACGATACGGGCGTCAAGGCTATTTCACTGCTTCCGGACAGCCTGTCGCAATACGTTCGACTAAGCCAGAAGATGAACATCCAGGCACGCGAACGAGCCTTGCACGTCATCGCCAATCCGAGACCGAAGTCGGCCGAGGAAACGAACGGAACGTTGCCCGCCGTCAGCGCTGCACTCATGGCCGAAGCCAAACGGCTCTGCGATGCCGGGCAAGATCCTCTGCTGCCGCACGCTTCGCTGCTGTTGCTGGCCACATCACTGAAGCAGCAAGGCGTCGATATCGCCCAGTCGCATCAAGACGGCTCCCCGCCCATCCTGTGGCTTGCATTGCGAGGGTACTGCGGTGCGGCCGAAGTGTTGCTCGCGCTGACGCCGGACTGCAACGCGCCCCAGTTCGAAGGCAATACGCTGATGCACTTCCTGGCCGTCGCCACACGTCATCCGGGCGACGCCATCTACGCGGATTACATGCTCAATACGGCACTGCGCTATGGCGGCGATCCGACCGTTTGTAACAACGCGGGGCATTCGGCGATCACCTCGCTGACGTCCGAACGTATCCGCTTCCTGCGCGCCGGCCTGTCGTTCGTCACACAAACGCGCAAACGCTCCGCACAGACGGTCGAGAACCGTCGCAATCCACTTCTGCGCGCAACGCTGCTGGCCAGCCGCGCCAGCAGCGCTAGTCGTCAGGACCATCAGGACCGTCAGACGCCCGCGACCTCCCTGACCGCCATGAAGCCCTTGCGACATTCCGCCGCAGACCTATAACATGCATTTTATTTACATCTTATAATCACTCCGCCGGCCCCCTGAATGTTGTTGTCGTGATTTGAGCCTCGGGGGACCGGCGACCGAATGCCGCGCCGTGACACTTTCGTAACGAGATGCCACGGGGCTCGAGAAACACCCACAAGTACGACCAAAAAGATGCATTTTGTTTGCATCTTATAAATTCAGGAGTCTTGCCATGCTTTCCGCCGCTTCCCGCCCGTATATCGACGCCAGCGTTCCGGTCCTGCGCGAACACGGTCTCGCGATCACGCGTCACTTCTACGCGAGCATGTTCGAGGCGCATCCCGAGCTGCGCAATCTGTTCAACATGGGCAATCAGGCGAGCGGCGCACAACAACAATCGCTCGCCTCGGCCGTGTTCGCGTACGCCGCGAACATCGACAACGCCGCAGCCCTCACGCCGGTGCTCGAACGTATCGTTCACAAGCACGTGTCGGTCGGCATCACGCCGGCGCACTACCCGATCGTCGGACGCCATCTGCTCGGCGCCATCAAGGACGTGCTGGGTGACGCCGCCACGCCCGAGCTGATCGCCGCCTGGGACGAAGCCTACTGGTTGCTGGCTGGCGAGTTGATCGCGGCGGAAGCGCGTCTGTCCGAGAAATCCCGCGCGCCGTTAGGCACGCTGCGCGAGTTGATCGTGACCGACGTCGACCGTGAAACCGAACATGTCGTGTCGTACTACCTGCGCACGCCCGAGGGCGGCTCGCCGGGCGAGTTCGTGCCGGGTCAGTATGTGAGTGTCGGCGTCACGCTGCCGGACGGTCTGCAACAGCGCCGCCAGTACAGCCTCTCCGATGCCCCCGAAGCCCCGCACTGGCGCATCACCGTCAAGCGCGAAGACGCGGGCGATGCGAAGCCCGCCGGTCAGGTCTCGAACTGGTTGCATGCCAACGTGAAGGCGGGCGACCGTCTGCGGGTCGGCCCGGCATACGGTGAGTTCACGCTGCCGCAGCACGACACACGAGCGCTGGTGCTGCTCAGCGCGGGCGTGGGGATCACGCCGATGGTGTCGATGGTGGCCGCCCTGGCAGCGCAGGGGTCGCGTCGCGAAATTCTGTTCGCACATGCCGGTCGCAACGGCTCGCACGTCGCCCTGCGCCGACAACTGGCGTTCGCAAAGACGCAATTGCCGCACTTGCGCGTGGCAACGTTCTTCGAAACGCCGCTGCCGACCGAGCGTGAGGGCGTGGATTACACGTTTGCCGGACGCATGGACCTCTCGCGTCTCACCCTGCCCGTCGATGCCGACTACCTGATGTGCGGCCCGTCGCCGTTCATGCAGACGCAATGGCGCGCGCTGCGCGACGCGGGCGTACCCGCCGAGCGCATGCATCGCGAAGTCTTCGGCCCGGACGCACTGGATCACCTGCTGTAATCACCCGATCCTGGTAAACGCACAAGGCCCCCGAGTCACCCTCGGAGGCCTTGTGCTGTCTGTGCTTGCCGTGCGGCTTGCGCTGCCGCCACCGCCACGAACCGGATCAGTCGATCAGCGCACCAGTAGCGTCGTAGAACGGATGCGAGCCGCCCGCATCGTCGACAAACGCGAGATGGGAGACGAGGCCCGTCTGCGGCGTGAAACGATGCAACTGGAACGCGGGGGGATCGAGCACCCAGGCGGACGGCCCGCCCTCACGCAGATCGAGGGCAACCTGGTGCGCAGGCGACGGACACACGCTCGCCACGGTGCCCGCGAAGCGCGTGTGAATCGGACGATGCACGTGACCGCAGATCACTCGCTCCACATTGTCGAAACGCTTCACGATGGCGGCCAGCTTGACGGCCGCCGCCGGATCGAGCGCCTGAATGTCCATGTGTTCGATGCCGCACGCAAACGGCGGATGGTGCATCGCAATCACCGTCGGCGTTCCGGTATCGCTGGCCAGCGTCGCTTCGAGCCAGTCGAGACGCTCGTCGCACAACTTGCCGCCGCCATTGGGCGGATCCTGCGTATCGAGCGCGACGAGTCGCATCGGCCCGAACATCGCCGTGTACTGAACGAAGTCACCCGGCTTGCCGAGGTACGTATGCTCCGGGAACACTTCTCGCAAGGCGTCGCGTCCGTCGTGATTGCCGATGACGAGGTAGTACGGGATTTGCAGCGGCGTGAGCAGACGTCGCAGGTGCTCGTACTCCTCGCGCGCGCCGAAATCGACGAGATCGCCCGTGAGCACCACGAAGTCGGGACGCGGCTCCAGCGTATTGAGACGCGCCACGCAGCGTTCGAGATAAGCGGCGGTATCGACACGACGATAGGCCAGCTTGCCGGGGCGTTTGATGTGAAGGTCGCTGATTTGCGCGAACAGCATGAGCGAATTATCCGTGAAGCGAAAAGACATGGGCGGCGGGCAGCGACAGGCCCACCTTGTCGCCGACGCGGCACTCGCGGCGGCTGGAAACTTCGACCAGCACCGAGCCGGCGGCAGACACGCCGCTGAGCGTCAGGCGCGTGCGGTCGCCAAGGAACTGCACTTCCTCGATCTGGCCCGTGAGCGCGGCATCGCCGGCAGGCACCACGATGGCGTCTTCCGGGCGGAAGTAAAGCTCCTCGACGTCGGCGCGTACATTCGGACACGCCAGGTGACCGCCTTCCAGATGGAAGTGACCGTCGCGCCACACACCGGCCAGACGATTGAGCGTGCCGACGAAGTTCGCCACATGACGCGACGCCGGTTGATAGTAGATATCGCGCGGCGCACCGATCTGTTCGATACGACCGGCGCTCATCACCACGATACGGTCGCCCAGCGCCATCGCTTCGTCCTGATCGTGCGTGACGTACACCGTCGTCACGCCGAGCCCCCGCAGCAGGCGGTCCATATCGGCGCGCACAGTCTCGCGCAACTTGGCGTCCAGCGCCGTGAGCGGTTCGTCGAGCAGCAGCACACGCGGCTCCGGCGCAAGCGCGCGGGCCAGCGCCACACGCTGCTTCTGACCGCCGGAGAGTTGTGCGATGGCGCGGTCTGCGTAAGGCGTGAGATGCACCAGATCGAGCAACTCGTCCACACGCTTGTCGATCTGCGCCGAGGGCAGACCGCGCAACTTGAGACCGTACGCGACGTTGCCGCGCACGGTGAAGTTCGGAAACAGGGCGTAGTTCTGGAAGACCATGCCGACACGACGCTTCTCGATCGGCAGACGCGTGACGTCTTCGTCGCCGAAGCGAACGCGACCGCCAGCGTCCGGGCGCTCAAGGCCCGCGATCATGCGCAGCGTCGTGGTCTTGCCGCAACCCGACGGGCCGAGCAGCACCAGCGTCTCGCCCGCGCCGATCGTCAGATCGAGCGGTTGCAGAACGGTGTTGCCGTGAAACGTCTTGGCACAGCGTTCGAGGTGAATGGGGATGGAAGTCAGTTTCATCGTCAAATCCTTGGCATTCGGTGTGCGCGCGGCGCAATCGCTAAGTCAGGAGCACTCGGCTCAGGTGCGCCCGCGCGCGTTGCGAACTTTCGCGCGTTGCGCCGTCATCTGCATGACGATGAGCAGCGGCACGATCAATACGAAGAACACCGCCGTGTAGGCGCTGCCGATCTCCAGACGCAGCGACGCGTAAGCGTCGGCCAGTCCAACCGGCAGCGTCTTGGTGTCGGGCGTGTGCAACATCCACGTGAGGTTGAATTCGCCGAGCGAGAGCGTCACGACGATGAGCGCAGCGGCAACGATCTCGCTGCGGATGTTGGGCAGCACCACGGTCATGAAGCGTCGCAGGAAGCTCGCGCCGAGACTCGCGGCGCCCTCCTCCATCAGCTTGATGCGCGAGTCGGCGCAGGCAGCCGCCACGGCACGCACCATGAACGGCAGCGTGAAGATCACGTGGCCGACGATGATGAACGCCAGACTTTCGCGAAAGCCGCGCATGCCGCCATACACGCTGATCAGCGCCAGCGCACTCGCCAGCCCCGGCAGCGCGATGGGCAGCGTAAGCAGTTCTTCGATCCAGCGCGCGAAACGGCTCTGCCAGCGGGCGAGCACGTAACCGGCGGGTACACCGAGCAACGCGACGAGCACCAGCGTGGCGGCGCCGACGTAGAGCGAATTCAGAATCGCGTCGTGATAGTCCTGCCAGACCTGAATCACCCACTTGAACGTGAGGCCGGCAGACGGACCACGGAAATAATTCACCGACAGGCCGGCGAGAATCGACATCCCGACCGGAATCAGCAGGAACGCGCACATCAGCAGCGTGAGCAGCAGTTGCAGCGTGAAAAGGGTTTTCTTGAGCATGCGGATCAACCTCCGGCGGCGACAGCCTGCCCAGTGAAATTGCGGGCCAGCATCAGCACCGCCCAGGTGACGATGCCGAGAATCACCGAGAGTGCCGCCGCCGTCGCCACATTGGCGTTGAGCGTGAACTCGGTGTAGATGGTCATCGGCAGCACGTCGATGTCGGTGGCCAGCGTAAAGGCCGTGCCGAACGCACCGACCGAGGTCGCGAAACACATCGCGCCCGAGGCGATCAGCGCGGGGGCGAGCGCGGGCAGCGTGACGTCGCGCGCGATGGCAAACGGACCGGCGCCCAGCGAGGCCGCCGCTTCCGTGAGCGAATGATCGAGCGATTCCGCTGCGGCCATCACGGCCAGAATCACACGCGGAATCGAGAAATACAGGTAACCCAGAAACAGCCCGGCGAGCGAGTACGCAAACACGAGCTTGTGACCGACGAGCTTCAACGTCAGATCGCCGATCAGACCCTGGCGTCCCGCGAGCATGATGACCATGAAACCGACCACCACGCCGGGGAACGCCAGCGGCAGGGTAAGCATCGACACGAGTGCCGATTTCCCCGGAAAGTCATGACGGGTGAGGAAGAGGCCCGCCACAAGCGATAGCGCCAGAGTGGCCAGAGTGACGAGTGCCGAAAGCACCACGGTCTGCCAGAGGCTGTCGAGATAACGCGCGTTGGTGAGAATCGCGCGATAAGTCTCGAACGCGTGACCGTCGCCGCTGACCTGCACAAGTGCGGCCATCGGCAACAGCCAGAACGCCAGAAAGACCGCCAGTGCCGGTAGCAGAAGTGCCACGCGCCAGCCGCGCGGCAAAGTCAGGTCACGCATCGCTTGCTTTGCTCCTCTTCCTCGTTGGTCGTTACCGTACGCAGATGTCTTAGCGCACGTTCTTCAGATACTGCTGACCGAACGCGTCCTGCTGCGCGGCGAGCTTTTGCAGGTCGACGGGCTTCACGCGAGCGTAGTCGGTCGACGGCAGGAACTTGGCAGCCACGTCAGCCGGCATGGTGCTGGCACGCACCGGACGCAGGAATGCTTGCGCCCAGTGAGCCTGCCCCTTGTCGGACAGCGTGTAGTCGATCACCTTCTTGCCGTTGTCGCTATGCGGTGCGTTCTTCACGAGCGCGATCACGTACGGCAGCGACACCGTGCCTTCCATCGGAATCACGAACTGCACGTTGGCGCGGTCCTTGTAGATGGCGCGGTAGGCGTTGAAATCGAAGTCGATCAGGATAGGAATCTCACCCGAGAGCACGCGCGCGTAGGCCGTTTGCTTCGGCACGATCGGGGCGTTGGCCTTGAGCTTCTGGAAGAAGCTGATGGCCGGGCCGAAGTTCTCCATCGAACCGCCGAGCGCCTGGTTGGCGGCAATCGCGGCGGCGTAGCCGGCGAACGCGCTGCTCGGGTCCAGATAACCCACCATGCCCTTGTATTCCGGCTTGAGCAGGTCGGCCCACGAACGCGGCACCGGCTTGCCTTCCAGGGCGTCGCGGTTCACGAAGAAGCCGACCGTGCCCGAGTGGATGGTCGTCCACATGCCGTTCGGATCCTTCAGGTTGGCCGGCACCTGATCCCAGTTAGCCGGCTTGTACGGGGCGAGCAGGCCCTTCTTCGCGGCTTCGATGGCCGACGTGATGCCCAGATAGACGATATCGGCGACCGGCGCCTTCTGTTCGGCGATCAATTGTGCGACCGCCTGGCCCGAGTTCTTGTTGTCGAGCGGCACGCGGATACCGGTGTCCTGCGCAATCGACTTGACCTGACCGGCCCAGTCCGCCCATTCCGGCGGGCAGTTGTAGCAGATCGCGGTCTGCTGGGCATGCGCGGCGCCAGCGCCGAGCAAGGTGAACAACGCCAGCGTGCGAGCGGCGCGGGTGATCCAAAGCTTCATTTCTGGGCTCCTGAAAGTCTGAGCGTGGGCAGCACATGGCTGCCTCAGGTTGCGTTCTCTACAGTCCGGGACGGTCCGACTGTCTGATACGGGCCTTGCGGCCGGATGCCTGATTGCCTTGGCCGTCGCTGCGCTCTCTTGACGGAGTCAGTCGTCGGCCGCTTCCTTGCTTTCTTGCTGCTATTTCGTGCTGCTTTCTTGCTATTTACTTCGATGCTTCAAAATCGTTGCGGCACTGCGCTGCCGCCTGCGTCTTGCGACGGCGTCACCCGCGCTTGCCCGGCGGCGACGCCACCGTGCCGCCCCGGCGCACTTCGTGCGGCAGGATCAGGGCGTGGCTGAGCGCCGCGTCATGCGGGGCGCTCACGCCAGCGGCACCCACCCGTCCGTCGATCTGCGCGAGCAGACGTTGCGCGGCGTGACGTCCGATGTCCACGCTCGGTTGCACGACCGTGGCGAGCGTGGGCGAGAGCAGTTCGCCCACGGCGAGGCCGTCGAAGCCGAGCACAGAGATATCGTCCGGCACGCGCAGGCCGGCTTCGCGCAGCGCGCGCATCACGCCGAGGGCGAGCAGATCGTTGGAGCAGAACAGGGCCGTGGGACGCGCGCCGTCGCGCTCGCGCTGCGCCAGCCACTCGCGAACCCGCTCACCGCGTGCTCCACTGTTGAAATCGATTTCGAAGGCCGGCAGCGGCGTGAGGCCGGCGGCTTGCATGGCGTCCCCATAGCCGAGATAGCGACGCTTGGCACGGTCCGACGCGTGCAGCGCCCCCGTCACCATGACGATGTCGCGATGCCCAGCCTCGATCAGCATGGCAACGCCCTGCGCTGCCGCAGCACGGTTATCGACGGAGACGCATGGACGGTCCGGCGCGTCGTTGTAGACGAGTTGGCAGGCCACCCCTTCAGCGGCGAGATCGTCGATGAGCGCGCTGTGTTCGGCGTCGGCGAGGGTGAGCAGCAGACCGTCCACCCGCTGTTGCAGCAGGGTTTCGATGGCGTTGCGCTCGCGCTCGGGATCGTATTGGGTGGTGACGAGCAGCAGGCGGTGCCCGGTCCCGTCGATGGCCGCCTCGATGCCTTCGAGGCAGTCGGCAAACACCGGGTTGCCGAGCGTGGGCAGCATGACGCCGATCAGGCCGGTGCGTTCGCCGCGCAGTTGACGGCCGAGGGCGTTGGGACGGAATTTCAGCTCGGCGGCCGCCGCATGCACCTTGGCAAGCGTCTCGGGGCGCACGAGATGCGGCGAATTGAGCGCGCGCGACACGGTCGCGATCGAACATCCTGCACGCTGTGCCACATCCCGAATATCAGCCACACCCCACTCCTCTTGTCTGGACCGTCATTTTTGACGTTGACGGATTTTACGCAAATGTAAACGTTTACGAAAACGTTTTCATTTAGGGATTGTATGGAGGCTTTGTGATGAATTCGTGACAGGAAACTCGTCGATGCGCACGCACAACGGTCGACGGGATAAGGCGGGACGCAGGTGCACCGCCCCCTCACAGGCGCGAGGTTCGCTGAATCGGCCGATATCCGGCGATGAATTGGATGGGGGTAAGCGAGATGGCGCCGTCGGGGGGCGTTGGCGATGCATAGCCTATCCCCCCCGACGGATACCCGCGATTACACGGCCGGGGGTTGTTGAGAAGACGCTGCGGTCTTATCCGCCGGCTTGCCGGGTAGGCTTCCGGGTTTCAATGCGGTGACCGTGTTGCCGGCCGGCGCCGATGGCGCCCGGCGTACGGACCCGCCGACGGAGGCTCGCGCCGTACGTAACTCAGAATCGGTGACGTCGTACTCCAATAGCAGAACCCTGACTTCACCGACGCGTTCGCTTGGGACGAATTGATCGATTATCGACGCGTAGTCCTGAACGATAGCGACACCGTAAGGCTTGTCATTCAGGATGCATCGCAACGCCGGCACGACCTCCTCTGACCTGAGGCATGACAAGCTCGTGATGAACTGTCCCAGTACCGCCTGCTTGACGTAGTCCAGATCGGCCAAATTGTTGTCTTTTGCGACCTCGACGACATAGTCGTTGACGAAGGTTCGCCATGCGTCGTCGCCCGCGGATACGGCCTGCCTCCATGCACTCGCCATCTCAGGAACGGCCGGAGCCCGCCGGACTTGACCGGCGGCTGGCGTCTGAAACGCGACGTGCTGCGAGCGCGCGTTGCGCAGGGCGCCGCTACCCGCGGTATAGGAATGGCCAACGGGCGCTGCCGCAGCCATTGTCACGGGTTGACCGAAGTTGCGATTGTGGAGTCGACGGGGCTGCGGTGCGCCCGAAGTGAGTTCCAGACGCAGCGTTGCATTGCCTTGCACTGTGAATACGCCTCGGACCGCCTGATCGCCGTGAATTGCGCCAGCTCGCGCGGCATAGGGATAGCCGAGCTCGTCGGGATCGACGTAGTCATCACCGCCTCCGAACCACTGCATGAATTCGTCGAAGTCGTCGTACGGACACATCTCAGGCTCTGCTGCACGTTGCTCGGCGCTGGAAAACGTATGCGCGAAACCTTCCGGATTCGATGCTTGCGCTTGCGGGGGTGTTTCGACAACCAGCGGCGGCGTTTGAATCGTGGGGGAATCAATCTTCATCATGATGGCTCTCCATCGGGTGGGTGGAGATTCCATCTTGGTCGCGATACGTCACACCACTTTAATAGACAGCCGCGCCGCTTCGGCTTTCGGAACGTGGCCCTGGCAGGTGAAGCGTCATCCCAACGAACGGGCAGGATGCCGCCTATAGCGCACCGTCGCCAGCGGCACGGAACGCGACCCGCGCGAACTGAGGGAAGCGCGGGCCAGGGTCAGCCACGACTCGCACCGCTGACGCAATCAAACGGGCGGTGCGCGAGCCATGCGCGTGGCGTCGCCCCAAAGGCTTACTCGATGACTTTGCACTCGCGCAGCAACTGCTTTAAATCACCTTGCTGATGCTCCGGAAAAATGGCTTCCAGCTCGTCCGTACAATATCGGACCATTTTCATGCCACCGTGCTGCTCGTCGCTCAGAATGCTCCTCAGCGTCAGGAGCTTGTCTTCATCGCGCAGCGCCCCCAGCATGCCGACATACGCCGACATGACCTGCGCTTCAATGTACGGCTTCAGCGCATTGATAATGTTGGTCACATAGTGATTGAAGGTCGCGTTCCACGGCGCAGGGCCCATTTTTGCCATTGCCGCCAATGGTTTGATCAAATCGGTATCGGGATGCGCGGCTTTGAGCAGAGTTTCGGGCATTTTTTCATCGGCAGGCCCCTTGCCTCGCTTCACGATCGTACCGGCTTTCACGACGATCTCATCCCCGCATGCCGATCCGATCATCTCGCTGCCCAACCAATCCAGAACGCTGAGCGTTTGCGGTGGCAGGGACTTCACTTCCTGTTTGGATAACGAGCTAATGCGCAACGGCACCCCTTCTCCGATTTTGTCGATCGGACTTTGCAGGCGCTGCGTATCGGCCTTGGCATTGGCAGTGGCAGTACCGGTGGCGCAGTTGGGTACGGCATTGGGATCACAGGTCGTCAAGCGCCCCGGGTCGTTCACAACCTGAGCAGGCGCGCCGGAACGCAACTCCCACATGCGAGAGTCATCTGAGCCGGTCGTCAACACAATATTCACGGTTGCATCGCCGTTCACAGTCAACGCCACACGCGTGCCACTCGGTCTTTGCCCCGATGTGGGGCTATGGCCCGCCCCCTCAAAGGTGTCGGCAAATTCACCGCGCGGATTCTCTGGTTGCGGCTGCGACGGTTGGGCTGGGGCAGTCGATGCCGGGGTAACAACGGCATGAAGTGCTTGATTCGAGATCATGAAGGCTCTCCATCGGGTGGGTGGAGGCCCCATCTTGGTCGCGATACGTCACACCACTTTAATAGACGGCCGCGCCGCTTCGGCTTTCGGAACGTGGCCCGGAAAGGTTAAGCGTCATCCCAACGAACCGGCAGGATGCCGCCTATACTGAAATTCCCCCTCGCAACGGCTCTAACGGGGGATATCACGGCAGCCCCTTCCATTCACGACCGGGAAAGGCCATGAACGACTATCACTTCCTCACCTTGTGGCGGCTCACGGCGCCGCTCGATGAAGTCTGGGACACCCTGCGCGATGTCGACCACTGGGCGCGCTGGTGGCCGTGCGTGCGAGACGTCCGTACGCTCGATCCCGGCGACGCCGACGGCGTCGGCGCCGTGCGCCAACTGACGTGGCACGGCGCGCTCCCCTACTCGCTCACCATCGAGACCCGCGTCACGCACGTCGACCCGATGCGCGAAGTGCGCACCGTCGCCACCGGCGAAGCCGAAGGCACCGGTGTCTGGCGTTTCGATACAGAAGGCTCGATTACTGTCGTTCGCTATGCGTGGGACGTCCACACCAAACGGGAATGGATGAACAAGCTCGCGCCGCTCGCCCGCCCACTGTTCCGCTGGAATCACAACTATGTGATGCGTCGGGGCGGCGAAGGTCTGGCCGCGACGCTCAATGCCCATCTGGTCGAGTGCCTCGACACGGACCTGCCGCCCGCCGCCATCGGCAAGGAACGCGACCCGCGCGAACTGCGCGAAGCCAGAGCCCGGGTCAGTCACGATCCGCGGCACTAATGCGGCACTGACACGACACAAATGCGGCACTAACGGCCAGCGCATGGACGATGTCAACCGCCCCTGCGCTGACGTTGCCGCATCACGCCACGGCGATCTCGATATCACGCGATGATCTTGTAGTCACGAAGCAACGACTTCAACGCGTCTCGCTGGTCTTCCGGGAAGAACGATTCGATCTCGTCCGCCCAGCCCTGCACCGCGTCGACACCGTTGCGCGCCGGGTCTCTAAGAATGCACTTGAGGGCCGGCAGTTTGTCGGCGTCGGGCAGTAAGCGCAGTTTCCCGACGAATTCCGACATGAGACCAGCGATGACATAAGTTTTCACCGAGTCGAGGGCCGCCGCGACTTTCTCATTCATGAAGACATTCCAGTCGGCGTCGCCATTCTGTGCGGTCCTTGACCACTCATCGATCAGGTTGCCGCGTGAGGGCACGGATTCCAGCATGCCCGCCGCCGGGATCGTCGCCTGACGCGCGCCTTGCAGCATGCCGTCCTTCACGATCAGCTTGCCCTTGGTTGCCCCGCCGATGATCTGATTGAGAATGCTGTCGAAAATACTACGCGTTTGCGGCGGCTGCGACTTCAGGTCGACTTTGGACAGGCGGGCTCTGAATGGGTCGCCTCCATCCAACCTTTGGACCGGCCGTTGCCATGATGGCAGTTGCTCTGATCGAACGCCCGTACCTGCCGCATAGGAAACGCCCGGGGCCGTCGGCGCGGGGGCCACCCTCGCGCCAGGCACACCATTGAGAGACGATGGATACGCCCCCGAACGTGCCCCGTCAGTCCGGAGCTCGAAGGCGAGCGTCGCGTTCCCTTGCACTGAAAACGTCGCGCGCGTGCTGTTCTGCCACTGCGCAGGGCCCGACGGCGCGCTGGCGAGACGATCGTCCCATTTGATGTCATCCGACGGCAACCAGTTTTCGTCGAAATCCTGCCATGCGTTGCGCGTCGACACCTGCGGCGGCGCCTGAAGTCGTGCACCGTCGAAGGTGCTCGCGAAGTGTCCCGGACGATTGTCCTGAGCCTGCGCCGTCGGTAGCGTCGGATCGACCGGTGCGGTGACTATCGGGGCATACGTTGAACTCTCAATCATGATGGCTCTCCATCGGGTAAGGGAGATTCCATCTTGGTCGCAATGCGGCACATCACTTTAAGAGACGTCGGCCATCTTTCGGATTTCGAATCACAGTCGATGTCAGTCATGGCGTAGTCCCAGTCATCGGGCGAGATATTCCCCGAAACGCGCACCGCGAAACGGCTCGCCTAAGCCTGCGTCGCCGACTCGCCAACACCGCTATTCCATTCCGGAATACACGATCCCGCACATTTCATTATTTTTTATATCGACGGATGCCTAGACTTGTGGACATCCGGCGGTCATGCCGTGGCGTTCGCCGCCACTGACCTCTGCCGCCCCACAAGACATTCAGCTCCAGGAGACCTCGTGAGCCTTGCGACTGCGCCGCTGCTGCGGCATTACGTGGATGGCGCCTTCGTCGCCACCGACCGTCAGTTCGATAACCTCAGCCCGGTGGACGGGCGGCTCGTCGCGAAGGTCTGCGAAGCCGACGCGGCCACCGTCGACCGTGCCGTGAGCGCCGCGCGCCGCGCGCTGCACAACGGCCCGTGGGGCAAGACCACGCCTGCCGAGCGCGCCGCGGTGCTGCACCGCATCGCCGACGGCATTCAGGCGCGCTTCGACGACTTCGTCGCCGCCGAAGTCGCCGATACCGGCCGTCCCGTGGAGCAGGCCCGTACGCTGGACATCGCCCGGGGCATCGCCAACTTCCGCATGTTCGCGGACCTGATCAAGACCACCGGCAGCGAAATGTACGAGATGCGCGCCGCCGACGGCGGCGACGTCATGAACTACGTCACCCGCAAACCGCTCGGCGTGATCGGCATCATCTCGCCGTGGAACCTGCCGCTGCTGCTCTTCACGTGGAAAGTCGCTCCGGCTTTGGCGATGGGGAATTGCGTGGTCGCCAAGCCGTCGGAGGAAACCCCGTCGTCCGCCACGCTGCTCGCCGAAGTCATGGACGCCGCCGGCGTACCGCCCGGCGTCTTCAACCTCGTGCACGGCTTCGGCCCGGACTCCGCCGGCGAATTCCTGACCAAGCACCCGGACGTGGCCGCCATCACTTTCACCGGTGAATCCCGCACGGGCAGCGCCATCATGAAAGCGGTTGCCGACGGCGTGAAGGAAATCTCGTTCGAACTGG
This sequence comes from Pandoraea sp. ISTKB, assembly GCF_001721285.1. Lineage (NCBI taxonomy): Bacteria > Pseudomonadati > Pseudomonadota > Betaproteobacteria > Burkholderiales > Burkholderiaceae > Pandoraea > Pandoraea sp. ISTKB. The sequence goes on along the minus strand of NZ_MAOS01000083.1, from coordinate 59,636 downwards.
GCGGCAAGAACGCCGCTGTGGTGTTCGCCGACGCCGATTTCGAGAAGGCTGTCGACGGCGTGGTGCGCTCGTCGTTCACCAACGCCGGACAGGTCTGCCTGTGCTCGGAGCGTGTTTATGTCGAGCGTCCGATCTTCGACCGGTTCGTCGCCGAGCTGGCCAAGCGAGCCGCCGCCCTGCGTATCGACGCTCCCGACGCCGACGGCGTGCAAATGGGTCCGCTCGTTTCCCGCAAGCATCGCGAGAAGGTGCTCTCTTACTATCGTCTGGCCGTCGAAGAAGGGGCGACGGTGGTGACCGGCGGCGGCGTGCCGAGCTTCGGCGATGTCCGCGACGAAGGCGCTTTCGTGCAGCCGACGGTGTGGACCGGCCTGCCGGATACCGCTCGCTGCGTGCGTGAGGAGATCTTCGGCCCGGTGTGCCACGTGGCGCCGTTCGACAGCGAAGACGAAGTGATTCGCCGGGTGAACGATAGCGACTATGGTCTGGCGGGCTGCGTGTGGACGACGAACCTGTCACGTGCGCATCGCGTGGCGCGTCAGTTCCAGACCGGGCTGGTGTGGGTCAATACGTGGTTCCTGCGCGACTTGCGCACGCCGTTCGGCGGCGTGAAGCTCTCCGGGCTGGGTCGGGAAGGCGGACGTCACTCGCTCGACTTCTATTCCGAAATTACCAACATCTGCATCAAGCTCTGAACCATGTCCACTCCGCAAAACCAGAACACGCAGGCCCGGGTCGTCGAAGGCAAAGCCAAGCCGCGCGGCAAGTTTCCGCACATCAAACGCGCGGGCGACTTCCTGTTCGTCTCGGGCACCAGTTCGCGCCGCCCCGATAACTCCTACGCCGGCGCACAGGTCGATGCGCTGGGCGTCACGCAACTCGACATCCGCGAGCAGACGCGCGCCGTGATCGAGAACATTCGCGACATTCTCGCGAGCGAAGGCGCCACGCTGGCCGACGTCGTCGAAGTCGGTTCGTTCCTTGTGAACATGAACGACTTCGGCGGCTATAACGAGGTGTACGGCGAGTACTTCGACGAGAATGGCCCCACGCGCACGACGGTCGCCGTGCATCAGTTGCCGCACCCGTTGCTGCTCATCGAAATCAAATGCGTGGCCTACGCGCCGCGCGCACGGTAACGTCACAAGACGCTCGACGCGCCATCGATACCGATAACGATACCGACACCCATACCTCTGAATCGGCATGACCCGGGAGACAGCATGTTGACGTATGGCAAGCCTTTCAATTTCCAGCGCTGGATCGACGATCACGCGCATCTGCTCAAACCGCCCGTGGGCAATCAGCAGGTCTGGCAGGACAGCGACTTCATCGTGACGGTCGTGGGCGGACCGAACCACCGCACCGATTACCACGACGATCCGCTCGAAGAGTTTTTCTATCAGTTCAAGGGCAACGCCTGGGTCAATCTGTGGATCGACGGGCGGGCCGAACGCGTCGACCTCAAGGAGGGCGACATCTTCCTGCTGCCGCCGCACGTGCGCCACTCGCCGCAGCGTCCGGAGGAAGGCAGCCTGTGTCTCGTGATCGAGCGTCAGCGCCCGGCCGGTCTGCTCGACGGCTTCGAGTGGTACTGCCTGAACTGCGGCACGCAGGTGCATCGCGTGGAAGTCCAGTTGAAGAGCATCGTGACCGATCTGCCGCCGCTGTTCGAAGCGTTCTACGGCAACGAATCGCTGCGTCGATGTCCCGGTTGCGGCGAGATCCACCCGGGCCGCGCGGCACAACCCAGGACCCCGGCGTCGGCCTGATCCACACTGAGCCGCGCCCTTGAACAATAAACACAGCAGCACTCAGCACATCACACGTCACGTCATGAAGAAAATCGACATGCACGCCCACTTCTTCCCGCGCATCACGCAGGAAGAAGCGGCCCGCCTGGACGCCGCCACCGCCCCGTGGCTGCGTATCGACGAAGGCGGCGAGACCGGCAACATCATGCTCGACAACCGCGCCTTTCGCCCGGTCTACCGCGCGCTGTGGGATCCCGCGCTGCGCGTCGAAGAACTCGACCGCCACGGCGTGGACCTGCAAGTCGTGTGCGCCACGCCGATCATGTTCGGCTACCGCTACGACGGCCACGCCGTCATGGACTGGGTACAGCGCATGAACGACCTCGCGCTGGAACATTGCGCCTACGCCCCCGCGCGTCTGAAAGCCATGGCGCAAGTGCCGCTGCAAGACCTCGATCTGGCCTGCGCCGAGGCGTCGCGCGCCAAGGCCACCGGTCATGTGGGCGTACAGATCGGCAACCATCTGGGCGAAAAAGATCTGGATGACGAACAACTCGTCGCGTTTTTGCGGCACTGCGGCAACGAACATATCCCGGTGCTCGTGCACCCCTGGGACATGATGACCGACGGTCGCATGAAGAAGTGGATGATGCCGTGGCTCGTCGCCATGCCCGCCGAGACGCAGCTCTCCATCCTGTCGCTGATCCTCTCCGGCGCGTTCGAGCGGCTGCCACGCTCGCTCAAGCTGTGCTTCGCCCACGGCGGCGGCGCCTTCCCGTACCTGCTGGGCCGTGCCGAGAACGCCTGGCATTGCCGCGACATCGTGCGCGCCGACAGCCCGCACCCGCCCTCGCACTATCTGGACCGGTTCTACGTCGACAGCGCGGTGTTCGACCCGCGCGCGCTGCGTCTGCTCGTCGACACGATGGGCGTGGAGCGCATCATGCTCGGCTCCGACCACCCGTTCCCCCTCGGCGAACAGGACATCGGCCGTCTGGTCGCCGATCAGCCGGAGCTGGACGACGCCGGCCGGCACCGCATTCTCGCCGGGAACGCCATTGAATTCTTCGGCCTGTAACTGGTGCTTTCCCGGAGTGTTTTTAAAAACGCTTGCCTACGCAAAAGGCGTCGTTTAGGCTGGGCGATGAAATACTTGATGCTTAAACAATTCTGTAGGTTTTGACATAGTCTGACGCGCCTGGCCAACGATGACCGACGTGAAGAAGCGGTCAGGTATCCCGGCGCGAGTCCGCAGATAGACGGTGCTTGAATTCATAGTTTGGAGACCATGATGACGGGAACGAAGACCACGCAACGCAAAGCCATCGCTGTTCTGGGCGCTATCGCCGCCGCAGCGGCGATGTTCGCATCGGGCGGTGCGCAGGCCCAGGTGAAGATCGGCTTCATCGGCACGCTGTCCGGCCCGGGCGGCGCGCTCGGCCAGGATCAGTACGACGCCTTCATGCTCGCCATCGAGCAAAAGGGCGGCAAGCTCGGTGGCGTGCCGGTGCAGGTGATCAAGGAAGACGACCAGCTCAAGCCGGACGTCGGCGTGCAGGCGGCGCAAAAACTGGTGGAGCGCGACAAGGTGCAGCTCATCACCGGCGTGACGTTCTCGAACGTCATGATGGCCATCCACAAGAACGTGACGAACGCGGGCGTGGTGATGGTCGGCTCGAACGCCGGCCCGGCACCGATCGCGGGTGAGCAGTGCTCGCCGAACTTCTTCTCCACGTCGTGGGACAACGACGAACTGCACGAAGCCGGCGGTCAGCTCTCGACCGATCTGGGCTACAAGAAGATGTACGTGATGGCCCCGAACTATCAGGCCGGACGCGACGCCGTGAACGGCTTCAAGCGCGACTTCAAGGGCCAGATCGTCGATGAGGTCTACACGCAGGTCAACCAGCCGGACTACTCGGCCGAAATCGCGCAGTTGCAGGCCGCCAAGCCCGACGCCGTCTACGTGTTCTACCCGGGCGGCATGGGCGTGAACTTCGTCAAGCAGTACCGTCAGGCCGGCCTGCTCGGCAAGATTCCGCTGATCTCCGTGTCGACCATCGACGGCTCGACCCTGCCCGCCCTGAAGGAACAGGCGGTCGGCAGCATTACCAGCGCGCCGTATTCGCCCGACCTCGACAACGCGCAGAACAAGCAGTTCGTCGCGGCCTTCCAGAAGAAGTACAACCGCGTGCCGTCGATGTACGCCGCGCAGTCGTACGACGCCGCCAACCTGATCGACTCGGCCCTCGCCAAGACCAAGGGCAGCGTGGCCGATCGCGAAGCGCTGCGTGCGGCACTCAAGGCCGCCGACTTCCAGTCGGTTCGCGGGTCGTTCAAGTTCGCGAGCAACCAGTTCCCCATCGCCCCGTTCTATCGGGTGGACGTCGTGAAGGACAGCAGCGGTGCTGCGTTCGCGAACAAGGGAAAGATCGATATCAAGACGCGCGCCAATCTGGCGTCGATGTGCAAGATCCGTTCGTAACGTTGTCAATCGGCGGACTTGCCGAGCGGGGGCGGCCTGCCCCCGCTGTCTTTGAGCACCATCGAGGTTTTATGAAGCGCTACCGCAATTTCGACGACGCCGAGCTGGACGTTCAGTACAACGCTCGCGCCACCACCCCCAACGTGCTCGACATCCTGACGCAATACGCTGAGCACAGCGCGCATGCGCGCGCCACCGTGCCCTGTGTCCTCGACGTCGCCTACGGGGATCATCCCGACGAAACGCTCGACATCTTCCCCGCGCCCACGCCCGGCGCCCCGGTGTTCTTCTTCGTTCACGGCGGCTACTGGCGCGCCCTGAACAAGCGCGATTCGAGCAATATGGCGCCCGCTTTCACGCAGGCCGGCGCCACGGTCGTCACCATCAACTATTCGCTCGCCCCCGGCGCATCGCTCGACACCATCGTCGATCAGACGCGGCGTGCGCTGGCCTGGGTGCACCGCCACATCGGCGAGCATCACGGCGACCCGAGCCGCATTCACGTGTGCGGCAGTTCCGCCGGCGGTCATCTCGTGGGCATGCTGCTCGCGACGGGCTGGCATGCCGGGTATGGCGTGCCCGAGAACGTGATTGCCGGGGCTGCCCCGCTGTCCGGCCTGTTCGACCTCACGCCGATTCCGTTCACGCACATCAACGAATGGATGAAGCTCTCCGCCGACGATGCGCGCCGTAACAGCCCCCACTTCCAGTTGCCGGCACAGGGCTGCCCGATCGTCGTGTCCTACGGCGAGACCGAGACGGCTGAGTTCAAGCGCCAGTCCGACGACTATCTCGCCGCGTGGCGTGAAAAAGGTTTCGACGGCGAGTATGTGCCGATGCCAGGGACCAATCACTTCGACATCGTGCTCACGCTGAACGATGCGTCCCGCCCGCTCACGCAGGCCATCTTCCGTCAGATGGGCCTGGCAGGGGAGTCGACATGAGCCTCACCCTCTTCATCATGCAGTGCCTGAACGGGCTGCAACTGGGGGTCCTGCTGTTCCTGATGGCCGCCGGGCTCACGCTCGTGTTCGGCATCATGAACTTCGTGAACCTCGCGCACGGCTCGCTCTACATGATGGGCGCGTTCATCGCCGCCACCGTCTACAACCACACCGGATCGTTCGCGCTGGCTGCGCTTGCCATCGTTCCCGCGATGCTGGTGCTCGGGATACTCGTCGAGTTCGTCGCCCTCAAGACGCTCTATGACCGCGATCACCTCGATCAGGTGCTCGCCACCTTCGGGCTGATCCTGTTCTTCAACGAGCTGGCCCGCATCATCTGGGGGCCGTCGCCGTACTACATGGAAGTGCCCGACTGGCTCTCCGGCACCGTCAGTCTCTTCGGCCTCGATTACCCGGCGTATCGCTTTCTCATCATCGTCGTGGGCCTCGTCGTCGCGCTTGGCTGCTATCTGCTGATTCACCGCACGCGCATCGGCATGTTGATTCGCGCGGGCTCCACCCATCGTCAGATGGTCGGCGCGCTCGGCGTGAACATCGTGCTGCTCAACTCGCTGCTGTTCGGTCTGGGCGCCATTCTCGCCGGTATCGCCGGGCTCATGGCGGGCCCGATTCTGTCGGTGCAGCCGGGCATGGGCGAGCCGATCCTGATTCTGACGATGGTCGTGATCGTGATCGGCGGCATCGGATCGGTACGCGGGGCGTTTCTCGCCGCGCTCATCGTGGGCGTGGTCGACACCGTGGGCCGCACCGCACTGCCCACGCTGCTGCGCAGCCTGATGGAGCGCAGCACGGCGGACACGGCCGGCCCCGCGCTCGCGTCGATGCTGATTTACCTGGTGATGGCGGCAGTGCTCGCCGTACGTCCGCAAGGGCTCTTCCCGGTCAAACACGGGTGATTACACGGCTGACGATGGAAACGATGGAAATGAAACTCAATCTACGCACCGCCGTGCCGATACTGCTGCTGGTTCTGCTGGCGCTGGTGCCCATTTACGCGACGTTTGCCCAGCAACCGTTCTTCCTCACGCTCTTCGGGCGCATCGTCGTGTTCGCGATCGCGGCCGTCTCGCTCGATCTGATTCTCGGCTACGGCGGTATGGTCAGCTTCGGCCACGCGCTGTATCTCGGCCTCGGCGCTTATGTCGTGGGCATCATGAGCTTTCACGGCATCGACAATGGCTTCTTGCATCTCGGTGCAACGCTGCTGCTGTGTGCGATCGTGGGCGCCGTCACGGGCCTGCTTTCGCTGCGCACGACCGGCATCGCCTTCATCATGATCACGCTGGCGTTTGCGCAGATGTTCTACTTCCTCGCCGTCAGCCTGAAGCAATACGGTGGCGACGACGGCCTGCCGGTGTCGGCGGGCAGCCGCTTCGGCAGCGTCTCGCTGGACGACCCGGCCGTGCTGTACTACGTGGCCTTTGCCGTGCTTTGCCTGTGCGTGTGGGCCGGTCGCCGACTGGTCGAAGCCCGCTTCGGCATGGTGATTCGCGGCGCCCGTCAGAACGACCGTCGCATGCGCGCGCTCGGCTACCCGACGCTGCGCTACAAGCTCGTCGCCTACGTCATCAGCGCCATGGTCTGCGGCGTCGCCGGCATGCTGTACGCCAACCTGACGCACTTCGTCTCCCCCGCCTACATGGCGTGGACGGCATCGGGCGAACTGATCGTGATGGTCGTGCTCGGCGGGCTGGGCTCCTTCTTCGGGCCGGTACTGGGCAGCACCGCCATGCTGCTGATCGAGGAATGGCTCAAGGGCATGACGGAGCACTGGATGATTGTCTTCGGGCCGCTCATCGTCGTGGCCGTGCTCGTCTCGCGCCGCGGCCTCTACGGCCTGCTCGGCGACCTGCAAGTGCGCCTCTCGCGCCGTGCGCGCACCGTGGAGGGCAAAGCATGAGCCTGCTTCGTGTCGACCAACTGGTCAAACGTTACGGCGGTCTGACGGCCACCGATCACTTCTGTCTCGACGTCGCGCCGGGTGAGCTGCACGCCATCATCGGGCCGAACGGCGCGGGCAAGAGCACGCTTATCGGCCAACTGGCCGGCGAGCTTCGCTCCGACGAAGGCAGCATTCATTTCGACGGGCAGGACATCACGTCCATGCCCATCGAGCAACGCGCCCGCTCGGGGCTGGCGCGCTCGTACCAGATCACGTCGGTGTTTCGCGAGTTCACCGCGCTGGAGAACGTGCTCGTGGCCGTGCAGGCAATGCAGGGGCACAGTTTCGGGTTCTGGCGTCCGGCCATTCGCGAAGCCGCGCTCGTCGAGCCCGCGCGGGAGATTCTCGCGCGCACCGGTCTGGCCGCACGCATGAACGTGCCGGCCAGCGCGCTGGCGCACGGCGAGCATCGTCAACTGGAACTCGCGATGGCGCTCGCGGGGCAGCCGAAACTGCTGCTGCTCGACGAGCCGATGGCGGGCATGTCGCAAGCCGAGTCCGAACAGATGACGCATCTGCTCGCCGAACTCAAGGGCGATTACGCGATCGTGCTCGTGGAACACGACATGGACGCCGTGTTCGCACTGGCCGACCGCATCACCGTACTCGTCTACGGACGCGCCATCGCCTGCGGCACCGCCGACACCATCCGCAACGATGCGGGCGTGCGCGAAGCCTATCTCGGGGACGAAACCCGCAACGAAATGCTGGGAGCGACGGCATGAGCACCTTGTTGTCTTTATCCGGCGTCGAGTCCTATTACGGCGCGAGTCAGGCGCTGTTCGGCATGCATCTGGAAATCGAGCGCGGCGCGTTCGTCACACTGCTCGGGCGCAATGGCATGGGCAAGTCGACCACCGTCAAATCGATGACGGGGCTGATGCGTCCCGCGCGCGGCGAGATCGTGTTCGACGGACAGCCGGTGCACGCAAGCCCTTCGCATCGCATCGCGCGCGCGGGCATGGGGCTGGTGCCCGAGGGGCGGCAGATTTTCCCGACGCTGACGGTGCGCGAGAACCTCGTCGCCACGGCGGGGAATCGTCACGGCGCAAGTTCACCGTGGACGCTCGAACGCATCTACGGCTTGTTCCCGCGCCTGCGCGAGCGTGAGAAAAACCTCGGCAGCAATCTGTCCGGCGGCGAGCAGCAAATGCTCGCCATCGGCCGCGCCTTGATGACGAATCCGAAATTACTCATTCTCGACGAAGCGACGGAAGGCCTCGCGCCGCTCATTCGCGGTGAAATCTGGCAGTGCCTGAAGCAACTTAAAGGCAGCGGCCTGTCGATTCTCTGCATCGACAAGAATCTGGCGCCGATGCTGGAGCTTGGCGACCAGCACTACATCGTCGACAAGGGCCGTGTGGCGTGGCAGGGCGACTCATCGAAGCTGCGCCGGTCGCTGCCCGAATTGCAGGCCTATCTGGGCGTCTGATTCGCCTGCCAGACAGCGTAAGCCACATTTCTGCGTACACTCTACGGCACCTCGACTCCACGAGGTGCGTAGTGCTCGATAGGTGTCAGACGCAAAAATCGGGAGTGTTTTGTGAAAGCACCCAGCAAAACTATGTGGTGCAATCGGCTCCGCTTGATTGACTTTGCAAGCGCTCCCGATCAACAACTCACGACACCGGTCAGGACTATGGCTTACTCGAACACGCCTTCGAATCCCTTCCGCTGGCTGCTTTCACAGGACACCGGTGCACCGCCACCGGCCGAGCCGGCGCACGTCAAGAACGGTCTTCCTGCGGATCTTCCGCTCAACATCAAGGAGTTGCCGCGCACGCCACTTCCCAAACTGGAAGTGTTTCCCGACGAGTTGCTCGCCCTGCGAAAGCACCTCGGCATGTCGCGCAATGTCTTCGCGCATTACCTGCGCACCAATCCCCGCACGCTGGAGAACTGGGAGCAAGGGCGCGCGCGTCCGAACGCTCAGGCGGCCTGCCTGATCCGGCTCGTGCAACAGAACCCGGGGTTGGTTTCGTCGCTGGCGCGTCTCTGAATCGCTTTTGGGTGGGGGGAAGGACCGTGGCCCGGCTCATGCGCCGGCCACGTTGAAAAGGGGCGTACCGATCCGTCGGTACGCCCCCTTTCTTTATATCGATGGAGATGTGCGTCGGGCGTTATGGTTTGAGACCACAAGCCTCTCGCAGACACGCCACGAATCGGGCACAGGCCGGGCTCGGCGACTTGTCCGAGCGCAGCGAATAACCGACGTCGCCAAAGCTGCCCGGCATGGTGTCGGCCAGCACCCGCAGCAGCCCCGACTCCACGAACGGCGTAGCGGCCGCGCGCGGCATCAGCGCCACGCGAGGCGTCTCGAGCATCAGGCCGATGTTCGTGAGCACGGACAGCGATTCCACGACATCTTCGGGCAACGCGAGACCGGCGTCGTGGAACAGTCGTTCCGCCGCCAGTCGCGAGGGCGATTCCGGCACCGGCAGAATCCACGCCTGCTCACGCAGTTCGGCAAGCGGCACACGCTCGGGAAAATGCGACCAGTGGCGCTTGCCCCCGATCACGCTGAGCGATTCGTTAAAGAGAATTTCATGCGTCAGCGCAAAGGCGTTGGCCACCGGCAGCGAACGCTCAGGCAAACGCCCCACGACGATATCCAGATCGCCGCTGGCCAGCGCCGGGAACAGTTGTGCCGTGGTGGCCTCGCGCACGGTGACGAGCACGCCCGGCGTGCGCTCCTTGAGCATAGCAATGGTACGCGGCAGCAGATCGGCGGCCGCCGAGATGAGTGTGCCGACGATCACGTGACCGCTCGTGCCTGCGCTGAACGCATTTACCTCGTCTGTCAGGTATCGCAATTCGGCCATGAGCGATTTCACGCGATGGCCGAGCAACTCGCCGAGTTCCGTGGGCTGCATACCGCGATTGCTGCGCACGAAAAGCGGCCCTTCGAAGCAGGCCTCCAACTCATGCACGATCTTGCTCACCGCTGGCTGGGTGAGGCCGGTTTCGTTCGCGGCGCGCACGAGCGACCCCGTCTCCAACACGCGGTCGAAGACCTGAAGCTGGTGAAACTTGAGCTTTCGTCCGAGGTTGAGCGCTGTCCAGGGGAGTGATCGCATCGGCGTCCCGTCAGGCCGCCGCAGCAGAGCCGGACGCGCTCACCGGGTCCATCCCCTGCGGCACCGATGCCGCTTCCGCAGGCTCTGCGCTGAGAAACGCCGCCACGTACTCTTCAAGCATGGCGACGTCCGGCAACGACGCCGGGTTCACGTGATAGTTGACGAGACAGCCGTCGAAGGTCAGTACGAGCATGTCGATGAGACGCGCCCGACGCACGCTGTCACGCGCGAGACTCGGCGCGCTGGCCGCCAGCATGGCCGACAGACGCTCCCGAAACCACTGAAGCAATGACGGATCGTACGGATCTCCCGGGCTGACGGTCGCCAGCGCCTGCACCAGATTGTGTGAAAAACCGTTATCGAGTCGCGGTGTCTCGACGAGCAGGCCGGCGAGCAGCGTCCGCATGCGGGCATGCGCGCCGTGCGCCGACATCACTTCGGTTTCCAGTGCGGAGATACGCGCCTTGAACCATTTCTCGTAGACGCAGAAGAAGACTTGCAGCTTCGCGGTGAAGTAGCTGTAGATGTTCGCGTGCGAAATGCCGGCGCGCTTGGCGATCTGCACCATTGTGGTGTCGACATACCCTTTTTCGAGAAACAGGGCATGCGATGCTTCGAGAATGGCGAGACGGATGTCTTCTTTCTTGACTTGTGGCATATGTGAGCCTGCCCGGATAGGCCGGGCACCTCGATCGTAAATTCTCAACTGCTACCAGCGCCGATACCGAGTGTCAGCGCGCACAGTATGCCAGCGCAAACGCAGCTTGCGGCGAAAACTAAGCGCAAACACTCCCCCGGACTTTCCCGATATTTCAACGCACGCAACGTGATCTGCGATGACAGACATCGCGTAATGCGCCGTCCCGGCGCAGATTCCACGCACAACGGTGCGCGACACCTTCTATCAAGGGGTTAGCGGCAAGATATTTCAAAATCGAACAATCTTGATGTCATGTTTTTCCGGTGCTGCAACGTGTTCCGCATCGTAGCCACCGTCGTATATGCGCGCGAATACCGGGACGCATGCGTGCTCCCCCATTCGCGAGTACGCACTATGCGTACCTGCATCCATGAAAACCTTCCGCCCCGATTGTGGGATCGCAATGTCTCCTCGCCTCATCGATAGCGAGGTCGTGTAGGTGACATCCGTCAGCGAATTCCTACATTGATTCGGACTCCATCGCATTGATTCGATGACATGTTCGATACGCATCGACCGCAAACGCCCGCGATACGGTGCATCCAAAAGCAATTACAAAGATTTACAAGATCGACCGATCCAAATACCGCAAATTGCGTCCAACTACCGTCAATCCATGATGACGACGGGCGGGGATCAACACCGCTCTCGCAAGGAGGTCATGATGAGAAGAAACGTTGAACAAGCGCTTGACGCAATGTCGGTACACGTCTCGAAGACACGCATTGCGAAGGTGTCCTCGGCAATCGGACTGGCAGCCGTCGTCCTCACGCTGGCCGGCTGTGCGTACGAAGCGCCGCCGCAACCTCGCCTGCCGTATCGAGGACCGGAGAGTACCAACCCTGCGTACCAACCGAACTGCGGGCCGCCGCCTTATGCGCCGGGTTCGGCATGCAGTCCCTACGCAGCGCCGCCGGCGCCTGTGCCGAACACGGATGCTTACGGGCGCCCCTATCCGCCGACCGACGCGTATGGCCGCCCCTATCCGACCGATGCACAGGGTCGTCCGTATCCGCCGCCTCCCCCACCCCCGGCTTATCGCGAGTCGAACCCTGCCACCGGGGTAGGGGTGCCGGAAAACGGGTCGGCAACGGCCCATTGAACGAACGATTAACGAAACGGCAGACCGCTGTCGTCCCACGTGCCCCGCAACTGCGATGCCACGAGGTACCTGACGGCCTGCCGACACCTGGGGTGCCTCGCCCCGTTGAAGGAGCCATACGTCATGAAAACCACACAACGATGGGTCTCGCGTGTTTCCCGCCTTTCGCGCCTTTCGCGCTCGGCGGCCCCGATACTGGTCGGTGCCGCGCTCATCGGCACGCTTGCCGGATGCGGCGGCATGACACCGCGCGAATCGCGTAATACCGCTGTGGGTGCCGGTGTCGGCGCACTCGGCGGCGCCCTGATTTCCGGTGGCGACCTCGGTACGACCGTCGGCGGTGCCGTCGTCGGCGGCGTGATCGGTAACGTGATCACCGACGACCGCCGTCGCCGCTGATAAGGAGACGCGAGACATGACATCCCGAGACATCGTTCGCCAACGAACGCTTCATACCCTCAAGACGCGACGCCATGCACGCCGGGCCCTCGCCGCCGTGGCGCTGTGCGCCGGCGCCGCCGTGCTGTCGCTGGCCGCCATGCCCAGCTTTGCGCAGTCGGCGCCTCCCCCCATCAATGGCGTCGTGCCGACAACGCCAGCGCCGCCGCCACCGCCCGTTGGTGGTCCCGCGAATGGTCCCGCGAATGGTCCCGATTACGGCGACGCCGCCGATCAGAACGCCGCGCTGGGCCTGTACCTGCAACGTTCGTTCGACGCCATCGACACCAACCACGACGGCAAGATCGACCGCAACGAATGGTCGGCCTATCAACGCAGCCAGTTGCAGGCGCGTCGCGCTACGTTTGAGCGCTACTTCAAGGCAGCCGACAAGGACGGCGACGGCTACCTGAGCCGCGATGAAGCCGCCGCGTCGGAGCCGTTCCTCTACCAGCATTTCGACGAAATCGACGTCAACCACGACGGCAAGCTCTCGCCGGCCGAAATTCGCAGCTTCTTCCGCCGGTACTACCACGACCGTGCGCAGGCCGACGCCGCCACAACGAAACCGTAAGCAGTCGCGTCGTCACGACCTTCACCACCACGAAAAAGCCCCCGCGCCGGTCGATACCGCCGCGGGGGCTTTCCTATTGACGGTAAGGCTCGTCCTTCACCCCATCGTCAATGACCACCGGCGCCCGACGCTGCCGCCGGGAAATTCGTGTCATGCCGCTCGCTGATCGCCTTGACCTGCTCCCCGGTGAAGCTCGTCCCGGCCAGCGCGGCAATCTCTTCAAAGTAGCGATCTTGACCGCCCGGCAGCGTCCAGTCGAGCATCCGGCCCGTGGTCTCGCCCACGTTCCGGAAGCTGTGGACCACGCCGCGCGGCAGGTAGACGACCGTGCCCGCGCCCACCGTGCGGGTCACGTCCCCGGCGCTCAGTTCGTAAGTGCCCTCCACGATGTAGAAGCATTCGTCCTGACTGTGGTGCAGATGAGGCGGCGGGCCTTCGCCGGGTTTGTGACAGGCAATGATGACGGAGAGCTTGCCGGCGGTCGCCTCGGAACTCAGCAGGATCTGCATGTCGAGTCCGAAGGGCTTGATGGCCTTGGCCTCATCGGGCGTCACGATAACGCCTTGCGGGTTGGCTTGATGCGGGGTCATTGACGTATTTCCGTGATGTCTGTGCTGCGTGTTCGCCGCGTGCTGCGCGGCCAGCGGATCCCAGGCAGAGGGATGGGGATAGCGATTCCTCGATGACGTTAAGACGTCATGGCAAGCGAAGGGGGGGGTCTCGCCCCACGACGCTACGACGGCGAAATCAAGGCGCGCATGGAGCGCACGGGGGTGCCCCGAAGCATCGGGACACACGCGCGTGGAAATTCCTGTCGGAACGTGTGACCGGCGTCCAGCGCTTTCTGAATGAAGGTCTCGAGACGACGCATCGCCCCCGACGCAATGTCGTGCAGCACAGTGAGCGCCCAGTCTTCCTGCGCACACTGCCGCAGCGCGGTCGCGACCCAACCGTCCGGATCGTCCCAGTCACGCGGAATCGAGTTCCACAGCACGCAGGAGTATCGATGCCGACGCAGGTAGTCGACCGCCAGCGGGTTGAGCAGCAACGGGCCCAACTCACCGCCACCGCCGAACGGGCGGAAGAACCTGTCCGGATGCGCCGCGTCGCCGATCAACGCCTGCGTGCGGCCGATCTCACGCTCGGGCGCGTCCGGATCCGTGCTCAGCCCGAGCGGCACGTCGTGCATGTACGTGTGATTGCCGATCCAGTGCCCCTCGTCTGCCGCGCGCTGCATCAACGCCCGGCTCGGTGCATCCATCAGGTTTCGCCCGAGCACGAAGAACGTGCTGCGGATGTCGTACCGGGCGAGCACATCGAGCACGTACGGCGTGACGTCCTTCGTCGGACCGTTATCGAAGGTCAGTGTGATGGGATTCACGTCGCCGCGCCCTCGCGCTTTTCGAACGCCAGCGTCACGGTCTGCGTCGTGGCACGGAAGTGCGCCTCGATGAGGACGGCGCAGCGATCGGCGTCACGCGCGAGCACAGCGTCCATCAGTCCCCGATGCTCCCCATCGACATCGCGCGGCCCGTCAGGGCGCACCACCGCCAGTTTGCGATAGCGCTCCGACTGCGCGGCCAGCGTCTCGCGAAAACGCGCGAGCCAGTCCGATCCGGCGGCACTGACCAGCGCATCGTGAAAGCGGCGGTGCAACACGCCCCACGCCACCATCTCGCCGCGCAATTGTTCGACTGCCGCCGGCGTGGCTTTCGACAACTCGTGATAAGCCGCCAGAATGCGGCCCTCCCAGGCGGCGTCGCCGCGCGCAATCGCACGGCGCAGCGCCACGACTTCAAGTTCGATGCGCGCCTCGGTGAGATCGCGCAGGTCTTCGATGGAAACGTCGGCGACACGAAACCCCTTCTGATCGAGGGCCACGGCCAGACCGTCGGCCACCAACCGGGACAACGCTTCGCGCACCGCGCCCTGACTGACCCCGAACCGCTCGACGAGCGACGCCACATGCAACCGGCTGCCCGGTTCGAGTCGGGCCTCGAGAATGTCTTCCCGCACCGCAATGGCGACGGTCAGACTCTGACTCTTCTGGGCGGGCGGGGCAATCTGGATCATAAATGACAGCGAGGTGGCGAACTCTGAAATGTCGACTTTTTCGACTTTTGTGGACATTACCGCGCGGCTTTATGGAAAGGCAATCGCACAAACGAAAAGGGCCGGAGCCTGTTCGTTACAGGATCCAGCCCTTCGTTTTTCAGCCTCCCGCCGGTCCGGCGGGCGTCATTCACCTACGTTTCGACACCGATCTCCGCAGCGTGCGCGACCTGTCACCGTCACGCCGCCGCGATCACGCATTACACGTGGAAGAATTCGGCAATGATCGCGGCACCGAGGAACGTGCCGGCGTTCGCGAGGAACGACACAACCACGATGCGCCAGCCCAGACGACGGAAGGCAGGCACGTCCTTGGCGACCGACAGACCCGCGTACGTCAGCATCGGCGTGACGAGCGACAGGAAGTTGATCTTGCCCGTGAACTGCTCGACGACCGGCGCGAACGGGAAGGCAGGCGAGGTCAGGAACATCGCGATCAGCGACACCCAGCACACGGCCGGCACCTTGCGGCGCGTGATGAAGTACAGCGCTTCGCCGACGATCACGGCAGCGATGATGATCAGCATGCCCGGCACGCCGTCGAGGAACGGCGTCTTGAAGGCCATGCTGTTACCGACCAGCGCCAGCGCCCCCGAGAAGACCCACGCAAACAGACGCGCACCGAAGTTCATCTCGACGGTGTGGGCCTTGCTGGCTTGCTTCAGTTCCTTGGCGGCGTCTGCGTCGGCCACGGCAGCGGCTTCGGCATTGGCACGACCGCGCTTGCTCATGCGGCCCAGCACCGGCTCCATCACGCGGTAGCCCCACACGGCGAGCGGCAGCGAGATGAACAGGGTGAAGTACGTACCGATGGTCGTCGTGATCAGGTTCGACGCCGCAGCGAACGTCGCCACTTCCTTGGCGACTTCCGGCGTCTGCTGGGCAGCGATGGCACCGGCAGCGGCGGCCATCATCGAACCCGAGCCCACACCGGCGCCCATGGCGAGCGAGTGCGGATGGAACAGGTTCAGGCTGGCGACGAAGCCCGCGAACAGCGAGATGAACACGGCACCGAAGATCGTACCCGTCAGGTATTCGGCCAGCACGCCACGGCCTTCCGGCGAGTCGAAGCCGTACTTTTCGCCGATGATGGCGAGGCTCGGCTCACGGCCGACCGAGAAGGTCGCACCGATGGCTTCGCGCTTGATACCGAGCATCAGCGCGACCGGCAGGCCCAGAATGATCGTGCCCACGAAGTGGCCGAACTCCTGGAACACCAGCGCCCAGCCGGCAGCCACGAGCTTGGGCAGCGAGCCGCCCACGAGCAGGCCCAGCTTGGCGACGAACAGCAGCAGCGCCGGTTGCAGAATGGCCGCTGCCTTGTGTTGCATCGACAGATCGATCTGCGCGAAACGCGGCAAACGCGATTGCGACAGGCCCAACGCCGCGCCGAGCAGCAACGCCCAGACCATCGGCAACAACACGATCTTGCCGTGACCGGCAGTGATACTGATCGCACCGATCAGCTCCGCGATCACGAGGATCACGATTGCCCACACATACAGGCGCACGCCATCGCTGAAGGCGCCTCCCTGCGGCTTTGCCGCGTTTTGTTCCATGACTGCCATCTGGGTCTCCACTGCACTTGCTATTGAACCGGTCCGGTGCCGTTCGCCCGTCGCTTTTGGCGACGATGCGGCGGGTCGACGAACATGTCGGTGATTAAGGACGTTCGGCACGCCGCCCGTCCGGTCGCAAAACCGGCGGACTTTTCGGCATGGCGGTGCGTGAACGCCCGCCATGTTGGCACGCCTTGGTGACAGCAACAGCGTTCCCGCGCCGAACCGCCCGAGGGCGGCATTATACGCGGTCAAAAACCCCGTTTCGGCCCCGTGTCCCGCAGGCTGAAACGGTCGCATACCGGACGACGTCTCACGACCGGCGCCCGGCACACTTTCTGCACTTTTACGTCGCGTTCGCACCCCATTGCCGGTAAGTGAACGCACGATGACAGCACGACCTCACGGCTTGCCGGCCTCATGCCGACCGGCAAACCGTCACACCCGGATCAGACGTAGCCGAACGGCGTGGCCGGGTTGGCCGCCGTCTCGACCCAGACGCTCTTCGTCTGCGTGTACTCGTAGAGCGCTTCCACACCGCTGGAACGGCCGTAACCGCTATGGTTGTAGCCGCCGAACGGCGAGGCGACGTTGATCGTCTTGTAGCCGTTGATCCAGAACGTGCCGGCGTTGACCTGCGAAGCCACACGGTGCGCGCGCGCGACATCCTGCGTCCAGACCGCACCGGCCAGACCGAACTCGCTGTCGTTGGCGATCGCGAGCGCTTCTTCTTCCGTGTCGAACGGGATCGCCACGACCACCGGGCCGAAGATTTCCGTGCGGGCCACGCCCATGGTGTTGTTCGCGTCGGCCAGCACCGTCGGACGCACGAAGAAGCCGCCGTCGCTACGCTGCTGCGAACCGGCCGCCAGACGCGCCCCGCCTTCGACGCCCGCGTCGATCATGTTCATCACGTGCTGATACTGCGTGCGATTGCAGATCGGGCCGACTTCGGTCGTATCGTCCAGCGGCTCGCCCACGCGAATCTTTTCGGCGCCGCGCGCCAGCATCTCGACCATCTGGTCGTACACGCCGCGCTGCACCAGCAGACGCGAGCCTGCCACGCAGCTTTGTCCGGCGCTCGAGAAGATCGCGGCCTGTGCGCCAAGGCAGGCGCGCTTGAGATCCGCATCGTCGAACACGATGTTGGCGGACTTGCCGCCCAGCTCCAGCACGCTCGGCAGCAGGCGCTGCGCAGCGGCCGTGGCGATCTTGCTGCCGGTCGCCGGCGAGCCGACGAACACGACCTTCTTGATGACCGGATGCGAAATGGCGGCTTGCCCTGTCGTGTGACCGAAACCGGCGAGCACGTTGATCAGACCGCGCGGCACACCGGCCTGCTCGGCGAGTGCGGCGACCACAAGCGAGCTGGCCGGCGTGAGTTCCGACGGCTTGAGCAGCACCCCGTTGCCCATGGCGATGGCCGGGGCGAGTTGCCAGCCGCAGGTGAAGACCGGTGCATTCCACGGCGTGATCTGCAACACCACGCCCATGGCTTCGCGGCGGGTGTAGTTCAGGTGCGTGCTCGGCACCGGGATGACGTCGCCGAAGAACTTGTCCGTCCAGCCGGCGTAGTACTCGAACATCTCGGCCACTTTGCCGACTTCGCCACGACAGTCGCGGATCGGCTTGCCGGCGCCGATGGATTCGAGTTGTGCGAGGGCTTCGGCATTTTCGCGAATCTTCGCGCCGACGGCCTGCATCACACGACCGCGGGCAGCGTGCGTGAGGGCCCACCAGGTCTTTTGTGCGGCCTGTGCGGCGGCGGCCGCTTGCGCCACGACATCGGCACCGGCGTCGCGATAGGTGAGCACCGTCTGGCCGGTCGCCGGGTTGACGATGTCGATGGTGGTCTCGCCACGGCCTTCGAGCAGTTCGCCGTTGACGAACGAACCGATGGTGCCGGCGTTAGGGAAGAACTTGGCGAATGCGCCGAGCAAAGCGGCGGCTTGTTGGTCTGGCATGTGAAAACTCCGTGCGATGCGCTCGGACGCGCATCGTGTCGTCAAATAGAAATAAGACTCTCAGGGGCCGCTGACAGGGGCGATGACAGCCGTCGATGACAGCGGCAAGACCATCGATTAGGCGCGGCCCGGCTCGATGAACTGCACGATGCGGTTGAAATCCTCGTCGTCGCCCACGGTCGCGGCACTCGCCGCCCACAGACGCCCCACTTCGGCCGACAGCGGCCCGGTGGCGAGCGTGCCCGTCTGCTCGGCCAGCGCCATGGCCAGACGCACGTCCTTGCGCATGAGCTTCATCGTGAAGCCCGAGTCGAAGGCGTCGTTGAGGATCCACGTCGGGTAGTTGGTTTGCGTGATGCCGCTGCGGCCCGAGCCGGCATTCAGGCCTTCGAGCACCTGTTCCGGGGCCACACCGGCGGCCTTCGCCAGACGCATCGCCTCGCCCGCCACGACCAGATGCGCCGCGCACATCAGGTTATTGATGAGCTTGGTCACGTGACCGGCACCCACATCACCGATATGCACGCGCTTGGCCGACATGGCGGCGAGCGCCGGCTCGATCCGGGCGATGTCGTCCGCCGAGCCGCCCAGCACCATCGTGAGTGCGCCGTTCAACGCGCCCTTCGGGCCGCCGGAGACCGGTGCGTCGACCAGAGCGATGCCCTTCTCGCGCAGCGTGACGGCCAGCTTGCGGGTGCTTTCCGGATCGGCTGTCGACGTGTCGACCACGATCAGGCCTTCGCGCCCGTTCGCGGCAATGCCGTCGGCACCGTTCACCACGGCTTCGACGACTTGCGACGTCGGCAGCGACAGCACGAGCGCGTCGGCCTCGCGTGCCAGTTCCGCGACCGAAGCGCGCAGGCCAATGCCTGCGTCGGCCAGCGCGGCACCGGCTGCCGGCGACGGATCGAAACCGAGCACCGTGAAACCGCCGCGCTGCAACGACAGCGCCATGCCGCGTCCCATATTGCCCAGTCCGACCACTCCGATGATTTTCATGTTGACTCCAGATTGACTGCGAAGATGACGCCGCCCGCACGGGCCGCGCCGCGTTGCTCCGCCCGCCGGGATCTCCGGCCGACGCTTGGAAAACGGATAGAAAGCGGCAGGAAACCGCCGCGCTAGTGGTTCACGAACTCCAGCACGACGTTGCCGGCGAACTCGGGCTCCACCACCAGCCCGTGCTCGTTGTAGCCGTAGGGCACGCCGTTCTCGCGCCACAGCGCTTCGACGTGGGCCAGGTCCGGCGTGAGCAGCGTGATCGCAACGGCATGGGTGCGCACGCCCTGCGCCATCGGCAACCCGACCGCTGCGTAACGCGCCTCGGCCCGCTGTGGCGACATGGCGCGCAGATGACCGCAGCCGGTGTCGGCGACCGCCCCGCCCTCATAGAGATCGACGTGCCGCGCGCCGTACATGCGCTGCCAGCGCGTGGCGAGCGTGCGCAGCGACACCGCGTCGGGCGTCACATAAGTGACACCAACGATGTTTGTCACCCCGTTCGCGTGGTTCTGCCACTCCGGCACCCAGATCAACTCCGGGCGATGCTGGTGACAGATGAAATTGGAGACGTCGCCGAGCGCGTCGTCGATGAACAGCCCCAGCGTGACCACGACCTCGTCGGGCGTGCCATCGGGTTTGCGCATCGCGCGGCGGAAATCGAGCATGCCCTGCGATTCGAGCCCCGCCTGCGCCAGCCGGGAGTGGTCGGCGCGGGCGTCCTTGCTGTGAAGTGCGACGAGCGATACGCCTTCTTCGCGTACGAGGAAGTCGCCGAGATAGCGTCCGAAGCAGAAATCGCCTACGGCATTCGTGCCGAACTTGCTGGCGTTGTCCACGCCGATCAGCTCGATGAAGTTGTCGCCGAACATCATGAGCGACGTGACGGTGCCCCACGGGTGATACGACACCGGTGACGGGGCGAAGCCCATGCGCGCGTAATGCGCCAGCCGCCGCGGGTGGTCATGCACAGTGACCAGCGGATGATCGATGCCGAATCGCGTATTGCGCGGAGGAATCATCAAGTGTCTCCGAAGGGCTCGGGGGCTCACGCGGCGCGACCGTTTGTGAGTGATACCGGGCCGGGGCCGCGCGTCATCCCGCAGGATCGCTCACCCTGACACCCGACTATGTCGTCACATCCAATCACATCGAAACTGGCGCGGAATCGGGCCGCCGACACCGGGCCTCGCCTGGGTTCGTTGCCCGGCGTCGGGGCCGATCCGCATGAGTCGCAGTGTGGATTGAAAAAAAATGACGCTCAATGACAACGCTTGAAGATTTTTGTTCTAATTATTAGTCTTTAGGGTATGACACCTGCCATCAACGAAAGCCGTTTGTCCTATCTGTACGAGGCCGTCCAGTGCGGCACGGTGCGCGCCGCCGCCGACAGACTCGACATCGCCCCCTCCGCCGTCAGCCGTCAGATTGCCTTACTGGAAGCCGAACTGGCCCTGCCGCTCATCGAGCGTCACAAACGCGGCGTGCATCTGACGCAGGCCGGCCGTCTGCTCATGGAGTACTACCGGGAGCAGCGCGCGCACCAGGAGGACCTGCTGGCCAAGCTTCAGGAAGTGCGCGGGTTGCGGCGCGGGCACATCCGGCTGGCGGTCGGCGAAGGCTTCGTCAGCGACCTGATGGGGGCGCCGCTGCAATATTTCTGCAAACGTTATCCGGACATCACGCTCACGCTGGATCTGGCCGGCACCAACGAGGTCATGCGTCTGGTCGCCGAAGACGACGCCGATATCGGACTGGTCTACAACCCGCCCGCCGAACCCAAGATCGTCTCGCGCGCCCAGATGGCGCAGCCGGTGCACGCTATCGTCGCGCCCGGCTCCCCGCTGATCGCGCAAGCGGCGAACGCCGCCGCGACCCAGGCCGCCGAAGCGATGAGGGCGACGGGGGCGACGAAGGCGACGGGAGCGACGAAAGCCACCAAGGCCATCCAGGCAGCAGACACCGCCCATGCAAACGGGAGACACCAGCCCGGCGCCCTCACGCTCGACGCCCTCTACGATGTGCCGCTCGCGCTCATGCACGGCGCCTACGGCACGCGGCAGTTGATGGAGTTGGCCGAACAGTCCGAAAAGCACCGGCTCACGCCCACGGTCACCACGAACTCGATTTCCGTACTCAAGCACTTCGTGCGCGCAGGGCTGGGCGCGACCTTTCTGCCGACGTTCGCCGTCTCGCAGGAGATCGAGGCGGGGGTGCTGTGCGCCGTGCCTATCGACCATCCGATTCTCAACAGCGCCGAGGCTCACCTGATCACGCGTGCCGGGCGCCGCCTGTCCGGCGCGGCCAACCGCCTGCTCACCCACCTCGCGAGCAAGATGGAAGCCTTCGGCGCTCCGGGTTGACGCACGAAGCGCGCCGACGCCGTATGGCAGAGGCATGGGGCAAGGGCATGCGTCATAGCCATGCATCAACGACATGAAACGGCTGACTGAAAGCGTCCGACCGAATCTTTCGATACGCAAAGGAATGCGCAACGCCGTTTCGGTTGCTGGCACGCAACACTCGACGCCCTAAGCCTTTCCCTTATATTGCGTACCGGAAAATTCGGATATAAAGAAGCCAATCAGGGAAACGGGTGCGTCTTCGTCATCCGGATGACGTCGTACGAATCGTGTCGTACGAGTGGCGTCGTACTTACGTCGCACTACGAGACAAAAAAGTCCGCCCGTTCCCGCCACTCATTCCGGTCGCATGGCAATGCGCGTGTGCGCGTTGCCGCCGACCTTACGCCAGTGGACCGCCATGACGACGACCTGTGAAAACCAGAGCGTGACTGTCGTACCGGCATCACTCGCAACCGGCCGCGTTCCCCCATGCGGCGCCCGTTGCCCAGGCGTTCCCGATTGCCGATTTCTCGTCACTCGTAACGAAATTTCAGGCTTTTCCGACGATGTCGCAGACCGCTCCCGCTCGGGCGCGCTACGACGACGACGGTCATAACCACGCGAAAGAGGTGCGGGGCGCAACGCAATATCGCAACCTGGGGAGCAGATCATGAAAAAGAAGCTCATTGCAGCCAGCCTGCTGTGCGGCATCGGTACGTTCGCGCACGCGCAAACTAGCGTGCAACTCTACGGCCGCGTCGATGGCGGCTTTCAGTTCATGAACAATTTGCAGGACGGCAACGGCGGCACCGCCTCGCGCTGGAGTGCGCAGGGCGGCGATTACGGCACGAGCCTGTTCGGCCTGCGCGGCTACGAGGATCTTGGGCAGGGATTGCATGCGGTATTCAATCTGGAAGGCGGATTCCAGTTGATGAACGGCTTCAACAACAACGGCTCGGGATCGATCTTCGACCGTCGCGCGCTGGTCGGTTTCAACTCGCGCTCGTGGGGGCAACTCACGCTCGGGCGCAACCTGTTCATCAGCAACGGGGTCTGGGACTTCGATCCGTTCCAGCAGCAGGCCTTCTCGTCGGCGTCGCTCGTGCGGGGTCGTAACTGGCCGCAGGCGAGCAACACCGTCAACTATCAGAGTCCGAACTGGTACGGCTTCGACGTCGCGGGTCAGTACGCTTTCTCCAACATCGCCGGCCAGTTCAACAACGGGCGAGGCATGGGCGCGCAATTGACCTACACGCACGACCGCTTCCAGTTGCGCGCGTTGTACGACGAAATCCGCGACACCAACGGACGCTTCACCGACGTGTTCGCCACTTCGCGCGAATACTTCGCCGGCGCCAACGTCTTCCTGAACCGCTTCACGATTTCGCTGGGCTACACGCACATGTCGGCCCCCGACGCCCCGGCGCCCGACTTCGCCACCCGCGCCGATCATTACTGGGCGGGCGTGAAGTATCAGGCGACGCCCGTGTGGGCGGCAAACGCTGCGGTCTATCACGTGAACGTGCCGGGGGGGTTCGGACACGCGACGATGTTCGAACTGGGCACGACCTACAACCTCTCGAAGCGCACGTTCCTGTACGGCACCATCGCGTACGTGAAGAACAGCGCGAACCAGAGCTTCTCGGTCGCCGCGATTCCGAGCGATTCGCTCGACAATCCGCCGGCGGGCAAGAGCCAGACCGGTGCCTACTTCGGGATCTCGCACTCGTTCTGACGTCGCACGACGTTTCGCCGCAAGCACAAAGCCCCCGGCCAGTGACGTCACTGGCCGGGGGCTTTGCCGTTAACACGTTGCGGGTTAGCGTCTGTCAGAAGCGGTACTTCGCACTCACGCCACCGGCCACCGCCTTCTCGCCGGCACGCAGGCTGAGATCGCCACCGACATGCACGTTGAGTTGTCGGGTGACGCGGATGTCGGCGCCGAGGTCGGCGGTGAAGATGTCGCGCCCGAGCTTCACACCGCTGACGGTGAACGAGCGCGGCGCACCGAAGATCGCGTTCGTCAGGCTGCCCTGCGTGTCGCCGAACTCGTGCTCGTAAGCCAGACGCAACGACGGGATCACGCTGCCGCCTGCCGTGTTGACCAGTTCGCGCCAGAGTCGCACCCCGGCGATGACGCGCCGCGAGTTGCTGGTTTGCGGGCCGACGTGCAGCCCGTTGTTGCCCTGACCGGCATCGCGATCCGTTTCGTCATAGCCGTTCAGGCGCGTGTTGGCGATTCGTATACCGAGGAACGGATCGACGTTCACGCCCCCCGCCAGCACCCGCTGGCCGACTTCGCCGAACAAGCCGAGCGTGCGACCGCCGGTCTTGCCCGAGACGCGCGCCGACACGTCGCGGGCCGCGACGGTTCGCTCGGTCGACACGTTGTGATTGGTGTAGAACACGCCGCCATTGGCAAACCAGCGCGTATCGCTCAGATACGAGCCGTAGAGGCCGACACTGGCGCTTCTGACGTCGGACGAACCCGGCAGGTCGCTGGCCACCGAGGAGCGGGTGCCGATACCGAACGCCGCGCCCACCAGGGCGTTGCGATTGAAGCGTCTGTCGACCCCGAACGCGCCGTCGATCCCCTTCGTGGAAAAGCTCATGTCGTCGCTCTCCTGTCTCGCCCCCGTCCCTTTGAACGAACCCCAGACGGCCGTTCCGTTTTCCCCTGCACGCTGACCGTTCGTCGCATTGCAGTCGGGCAATGAGCCGCCGGCGAGCATGCGGGTCTGCATGCTGCTGCGGAACGTGTCGGCCGCGCTGTACGCTGCGGCGGCATTGTTCGCGAGCGACTCGCCGGAGAGCATGCGCGCGGCGCGGCGCTGCTCCGCCGAACCGGCGGGCAACAGCACCAGTTGACCGAGCACGCTGCCGCCGACGCGGCCCGACACGATGTCGTCGAGCGTCACCCCCTGGAGCGATGCCAGCACGCCCTGCTCGTTGCCCGAATACGGCGCGTTGGGGTCGAGGAACGCAATGCCCTTGTTGGGATCGATGATGACCGAGCCGTCGTCGCCACCGTCGTCGGGGTTGGTCGGGATGCTGCCGTACTCGACCTCGCCGAGTTTCACCTTGGCGTTGGGGCCGGGCACGATGACCTGAATCTTCTTCTCGAGCAGTTCCCTGGGCGAGACGGAATTGTCGATGGGGCGCAGCACGACCTTGGTCTTGGTGAAATCGCCGTCCTTGTTCACTTCGAGCGTGCCGCGATGGATGCCGTCGGCGTCTTTCTTCGCGTCCGACTCGATTTTCGCCTTGTCGCCCTTCGACTCGTAGGAGTCGATCACAAGCCGGTAGCCGTGCAGCTTGAGCGTACCGGCGTTCTCGAATTTCTTGACGTCGTAGACGTCGTTGGCGAGCGCAATGGTCCCGGGCTCGGAGATGGTCAGCAAGCCCGTGCCCAGGGCGTTGCGATGCGCCGCAAGCAGTGTGCCGTTTTCAACGTTCAGTGTTTCGATGCCGCTTTGGTCGCCGCTGAACGTGAGATGCCCGGTGCCAACCTTGGTGACGTGAGCGCCGTGCGATCCCAACACGTCTTTGCCGATTTCCCCCGCGAACGATTCGTCTCGTCCGAGCGCACCCAGTTTGAGATGCGTATCTCCGGTACCGACATGGCCATTTCCGCTCAAGGAGCCGATCGTCAGCGTGGGGGCATCCGTGCCCGCTTTCTCACCGTCTTTCACCCCATCTTTCACGCTCTCAGCCTTGATTTCCGTCAGGTTGAGATAACCGCCGTTCAGCTCGATCGAGGCCGCATCCGCCGTCGTCTGACCGCTCAGGTCGAGCATGCCGCTATTGACGATGCTCATCCGTTCCAGTTGCGTGTCTTCCATCGACACCGCGACTTTGGACGTGTTTTCCAGATGGGCGTCACCGCCTTTGGCGCCAATGAATTCCAGATGACCGCTGTTGCGAATCGTCGCCTTCTCGGCGCTCGACCCTTTGTCGAAAAGCCCCTGACCACCCTGCTCGATCATGATGTAGCTCGAACCGGCGTGGGTGTCCTTGAGGAACCGCAATTGCCCTTTGTCCTTGATATCGATCGTCGCCCCACCGGCGCCCGTACCGGCATCGAACTCGATGACACCACCCGCCTCATCCGGCTGCGCGCCCTGCGAGACTCCTGCAACAAGGCTGATGTGCTTGGACGTGTTGTCGATACCGGGGCCGCTCACGAATTTCAGAACGCCGTCGCTGCCGACATCCACATCGAGCCGCCCCGGACCATCGATGCCTTCATGGACGCCCAACGTGCCCTTATTGACCAGCACCGTGTGATTCGCGCCATCCATGGCGCGAATCAGGCCGACGTCGCGCTCGCGATTGTTGGCCCCTTCGATCGCATCAGACACCAACCCGGAGCGCTGCGATATTTCCAGCGTCGTGTCTTTGGTGATGAGCGTCTCGCCGGCAGCCGGCCGGTCTGTGTCGGACATGAAATCGATCAGGTGTTGATCGTTCCATGTGACAGGCTTGGCCGGATCGTCCGACGCGACGCGCGGGGCTAATTCACGCGTCTTCGCCAACCGTTCGGCTTCAGCCCCCTCGGCCGCCTGCTCCCATCGGGCCTTTTTGTAGTGCACTGACTCATCCAACCGCTGCGCCTGATTGAGGTCCTGCAATGAGGAGATCCACTTCCTGATCGCACCTTCCAGGCGTTTATCCAGCGCTTGTCGTTCCTGAGAGGTCGGGTCTATGGGGTTCGCCAACGCCTCAAGCGCCTCGACGTCTTTTTTCAGCGCCGTCAGTGCGTCCAGCCGGAATTGCTGCGATGGCGTGATTCCCGATGGCGGAACACTGGCTTTAATCTTGTCGATCTCCCCCTGAATTTCCGTCGCCGATTTATTCAGCGCACTTTTTAACTTATCGACGTCCTTGATATCCGTAATGTCTTTTAACGGTGTGTGCAATGAATGACCCGCATCTGCAACAAATCTATCATCCGCTTCAGCGCCGACTTTCTTATCGAGATCGTCTTTTGCTTTCTCCGCCAGCGCCGTCAATTCTTTGATGCGATCTTCTTTCACGCTATTGCCGGCCGGGCTCGCCGCAAACGCCGATGGCACGCCGCCCATTGCAACCAAGGCGGCCGCCACCGCTAAGCAAACCCTTGTCTGACCACGCGCATTAGACTTCGGACGATTCCCTCGCATTCGACAACTCCTTTTCAATTCGCCTCAAATGATGATTTCCCTCATCACGCTTCAGACAGTGGCTTGGTGGCCGCCATCGTTCCGGCAAATTCTAGGAGTCGATTTCTCCGAATCGGCTGACTACTCTACGGGTTTGATACTTAACCCAAGATCACGATATTCATCGAATAAACGTCAAATCCCAATTTAATTCATTTTATTTTCCAACAATCGCTCACCGTCACACCGAATCAATACTTCAAGCACCCAAATTCATGCGCATGTGATGTCCTGACGCCACACGTTCCGGCGAAAAAGGAGGTATTTCCCTCGTGCATTTTTTGAACAAAAAACCCGCCACGCCCCTGCGGACGTGACGGGTTTCCTTTCCCATCCGTGTCGGTCGCGTGAGCCTGTGACCCACGCAAACCGATCAGCAACGCTTAGAAGCGGTACTTCGCTGAAATGCCACCGGCCAGGGCGCTCTCCCCCTTACGCACGCTGACGTTGCCGCCCAGATGCACGTCGAGCCGCTTCTTGAGCTGGAGATCGACGCCGAAATCGGCCGTGAAGACTTCGCGGCCCAGCTTCGGGCCCTTCACGTTGAACGCGCGCGGTGCGCCGTAGATCGTGTTGGTCAGACTGCTTTGCGTGTTACCGAACTCGTGCTCGTAGGCCAGACGCAGCGACGGCGTGAGCTTGCCGCCATCGAAATTGAACACGTCACGCGAGAAGCGCACGCCCAGCACGCTGCGGGCCGACGTCTGCGACTGTGCGCCGACCTTCAGGCCATCGTTGCCGGCAGTGCCGTCGCGATTCGTCTCGTCGAACGCATTCAGCTTCGTCGACGCGATACGCATGCCCACCGACGGATCGACACGGAACCCCGCCACGTCGAAGCGCTTGCCGATCTCGCCGAATGCACCGAACGTGTTGCCGCCGGTCTTGCCCGACAGACGCGCCGAGGCATTGCGCGCCGCGACGGTACGGTCGGTCGTGACACTGTGATTCGTGTACGAAACACCGCCGTTCACGAACAGATTGGCATCGTTCAGATGCGAGCCGTACAGACCCACGCTGACGCTGTTGATCTTCGATTCGCCCGGCATGCCGTCAGCCTTCACGTTCTGGTTGCCCATGCCGATGGATGCCCCGACGACGGTGCCGCGACCGACACGCTTGTCGACACCGATGGCGCCATCGATACCGCGAACGTCGAACGACAGCGCGTCGCCACGTTGCGTCGCATTGCCACCGGCGAACGATGCCCAGCCAGCGATACCCGAGTCGTCCGTACGCACGCCGTTAGCCGTCTTGTCGTCGAGCATCGCGCCCCCGGCGACCATGCGCGACTGCATGCCGCGCTGGAATGCCGTGGTGGCCCCCTGCGCCGCGGTGGCGTTGTTCAGTAGCGACTCGCCCGACAGCAGGCTGGCCGAGCGACGTTGCTCCGCGGAGCCCGCCGTTTGCAGCGCCATCTCGGAAAGCACCTTGCCGCCGATCTTGCCGGAGGTCAGCTCGCCCACCGTGACGCCGTCGACCGAAGCGAGCACCGCTTTTTCGTTGGCACGGTAGCCGGCATCCGCCGCCAGATAGCGCACGACGTTCTCACTGGTGATGAGTCCCGTTGGATTGTTCGGATCGACGGGCTTCGTCGTGTCGGGATTGTTCGGATCGTCCGGGTTGTTCGTGTCCGGGCCATCGGGATCGGTCGGCTTGGTTGTCTTGCCGCCGGTGATGCTACCCACGGTGACCTTGCCCAGCGTCGCCGTTTTGCCTTCGGCAACGCTCACGACACCGAGCTTGTCCTGAACGTCGGCGAGTGCGATGTCGTCAGCCACGCTCACCTTGATTTCCGTCTGCGTGAAATCGCTGTCCTGGGACACCTGAATCGCACCGCCGGTCACCTGACCGCCCACCTTTTCCACCCGCGACTGGATTTTCGCCCCGGGCTTCGACGTGTACTTCTCCACGGCGAGCTTGTGCGTGCCGAGATCCACCTTGCCAGCGTTATCGAAATGGCCGACGCCCGCGACGCCGGACAACAGCGAGACCGCGCCCTTCTCAGCAACAGTGACCGTACCGGTGCCGAGCGCATTGACGTGAGCAGCGGACACCGTACCACCCTCGACGCGCAGGCTCGTGATGCCACGCTGGTCACCCGCCAGCGTCAGATTACCGACGCCGACCTTGACCACTTCCGAGCCGGCTGGCTTCGCGCCGACCTGCGGCGCCGTCGGGTTCGCACGAAGGATGCCGGAGGCCTTCGACGCGGTATTCGACGCGACGGCATCACGCTTGATCGAGCCTTCGAAGCGGTCGTCTTCGTTGCGCTCACCGAGCACGAGCTTCGTGTCGCCGGTCACCACATCGCCGACCCCTGACAACGCGCCGATGGACAGCGTCTTTTCCGCCTTGCGTCCCGGCGCGGCAGCCGTGACCTTCGAGATATCCAGCGTACCGCCGAACATGTCGATCTTCGCGGAATGCGCCGTGGTATTGCCCGACATTTCGGCCGTCCCGACGTTCACCAGGGACAGTGCTTCAAGCTCGCTGTCCTTGATGTAAAGTTTTCCGCCGGCGCCGTTGATGATGTGTGCCTCCCCCCCTCGCGAACCGTTGATGACAGCGGTCCCGAGGTTGACGACTTCCGAGGTGTCCAGTGCGGAATCGACGAAACCGACTAGCGACGTGCGATCGTTGGCAATTTCGGCCTGCGCGAGCTTCGAGTTCTTGAACTCGACCGTTCCTCCTTGATTGGAAACATTCGATACGGCGGCGTCCGCTTCGTCGAAACGCACTTCGCCCCCGTCGCGCACGCCAATATCACTGCGTCCCGCGTTGGCGCCCTTTGCGAAAGTCAGTTTCCCGTGGTCGAACACGTCGATCACGGCATGCCCGGCGTTGGTGCCCTCGCCAAACACGATCTCTCCGCCCTTACCGGTATTGCCGACACCTCGGCCCGCGCTCAGCGACACCGTTTCCATGTCATGGGCAATGCCTGCGCCCCCCTTGAAATTCAGTTGACCGTCGGTACTGACGGCAATGGTCAGTTCCCCCTGACCTTCGATGCCCTGATGCACGTTGAGCGTCCCGTCGGTCACCGTCACCAGATGCGCGGCATCGTCCAACGCGCGAAGGGTGCCAATCTCACGCTTTTTGCCCGTAGCGCCGGCCAGCGCGTCGGACCGATCGCCCGAGGCCGAGGTCAGTTCCAGCGTGGTGTCCTTCGTGATGACGGCGTGCGTATCGGAAACCGCTTCTGCGCCCATGAAGTTCGTCAGATGCTTGTCGCTCCAGGTCAGCGCGCCGTCGTGCTTCGTGGCGTTCGGCGTGGTCGCATCGAGCTGGCGAGTGGCCTTGAGCGCTGCAAGCGCACTTTTTGATTTCGCACCGGTCACGCGCGCTTCCTTCATCGCCAGCCGGTCGGCCTGACGCTGAACGGGAGCCAGCGCCGCCTGACTTTCCCCGACAAAGGACGCGTGGTTCCCGACCTCCTTGCCCAAATCACCCAGCGCCTTTGTCAGCGCCTTATCGTCCTTGCTGGTCGCAGCCGCCGCCGCATCGAGTTTCTTTTTCAGGCCTTCGAGCGATTTTTTCTTTGCGACACCCGCGGACGACAACTTCTGGTCGTCGATATTCAGAATTTCGCCGAACGTCGCATTGAGAAGAAGAAGCAGTGCATCGCTATCATCTTTTTCCAAATTAGCCTGATTAGAGATTGCCGCCAGAATGGAAGCTTTATGCTCATCCACCGTTTCTGCAAATTGCCGTGTTGCAACCAGCTTCTCCAAATTCGGCGCGATCGCTTTAATTTCGTTTTTAATCTCGGCAATTCTGGAATTTCGGTCATTTTCCCACTGAGCGGTCGGCTGGGGGACTGCCGACGCCATCACATTCATGGGCAACGCAGCTGTCGCGACGACCGCCGCAGCGGCCATGCAGATCGTGGTCTGACGCAGGACTTTCGAGTTCGGACTAATCTTTTGCATTCGATAAATCTCAATTGAATACGCAATAGACGATGGAATTCATTCACCGTCACCACAACAGCGGCATACTTGCCACCGTCAAGGCTGCGAATTCTAGAGACGACCTATCGAAATCTAATCAAAACCCGGAGCTTTTGGTACTTACCCCACAATTACATCAAAATCGAAGATTAGGATGATCCATAAAGCATTAAGTTATTGATTTGAAGGATCATCCCAAAATAATAAAGATAACTCTTCTTATTCACCCAAAGTCATGGATACGTGCGGCGCCCGCGCAACGCCGCATCAGTGCCTTTCAGTCACATCCCACCGCGATATTTCTGACGTCGCGAGCTGCGATTGCGACGGCGAGCGCTCCCCTGCCCGACGTGTCCGCACGTCCTCGGCGGCTCGCAAGGCCATAAAAAAACCCGCCGCCCCCTTTCGGGTGCGACGGGTTTTCCGTCATTCTCACGACTGTGGCGGCCCTCAGACCACCACAGCCGTGCACACAGTCATCACATGCGCGCTGACGCGCTACGCGACATCACGCCACCGGCTTGCGCTTGGGCTTGATATCGGTGCTGTCGATTTCTTCGAGCACGTCGCGGAATTCCGCAATGTCCTCGAAGCTTCGATACACCGAGGCGAAGCGGATATAGGCGATCTTGTCCAGCCGCTTCAGCTCGCGCATCACCAGTTCACCGACGCGCTGGCTCATCACTTCGCGCTCGGCCCCCGCCAGTAGCTTGTACTCGATGCGCGCAATGGCGGCATCCATCGCTTCGGCGCTGACGGGGCGCTTGCGAATCGCCAGCTGCATGCTGGCGCGCACTTTCGCACGGTCGTACTCGGCGCGGCTGCCGTCTTTCTTGACGACGGCCGGCATGGTGAGTTCGACACGCTCGTACGTGGTGAATCGCTTATCGCACGACGGGCATTTCCGGCGCCGCCGAATGGCAGCGCCGTCTTCCGCTTCACGCGAGTCGATGACCTGCGTGTCGTCGTGCCGGCAGAACGGGCAGCGCATGCGTGCGACGCCTGTGGCTTAGCCGTAGACCGGGAAACGCTTGGTCAACTCGGCCACTTGTGCGCGCACGCGGGCCAGGTTTTCTGCGTCTTCCGGATTCTCGAGCACGTCGGCGATCAGGTTGCCGACCAGTTCGGCTTCGGCTTCCTTGAAACCACGCGTGGTCATGGCCGGCGAGCCCAGACGCACGCCGCTCGTCACGAACGGCTTTTCCGGATCGTTCGGAATGGCGTTCTTGTTGACGGTGATGTGCGCTTCGCCCAGTGCGGCCTCAGCGGCCTTACCGGTGATGTTCTTGGCACGCAGGTCGACCAGCATCACGTGCGATTCCGTACGGCCCGACACGATGCGCAGACCTCGCTTGACCAGCGTCTCGGCCATCACGCGGGCGTTCTTCGCGACTTGCTGTTGGTATTCCTTGAATTCCGGCGATGCGGCTTCCTTGAACGCGACGGCCTTGCCGGCGATCACGTGCATGAGCGGGCCGCCCTGGATACCCGGGAAAATCGCCGAGTTGATGGCCTTCTCGAATTCCGCCTTCATCAGGATCACGCCGCCGCGCGGGCCGCGCAGGCTCTTGTGCGTGGTCGTGGTGACGAAGTCGGCATGCGGCACCGGGTTCGGGTACACGCCTGCGGCGATCAGACCGGCGTAGTGCGCCATGTCGACCATGAAATAGGCGCCGACCGACTTGGCGATCTGCGACATGCGCTCGAAATCGATCTTCAGCGCGAAGGCCGAGGCGCCAGCCACGATCATCTTCGGCTTGTGTTGCTCTGCCAGCTTCTGGGCGGCGTCGTAATCGATGTCTTCGGCTTCGTTCAGGCCGTAGCTCACGACATTGAACCACTTGCCCGACATGTTGACCGGCGAACCGTGCGTCAGGTGACCACCGTGCGCGAGGCTCATGCCCATGATCGTGTCGCCCGGCTTGAGCATGGCGAAGTACACGCCCTGGTTAGCCTGCGAACCGGAGTTCGGCTGCACGTTGGCGGCTTCTGCACCGAACAGTGCCTTCACACGGTCGATCGCCAGTTGTTCGACAATGTCGACGTACTCGCAACCGCCGTAATAGCGCTTGCCCGGATAACCTTCCGCATACTTGTTGGTCAGTTGCGAGCCCTGCGCTTCCATCACGGCCGGGCTGGTGTAGTTTTCCGAAGCGATCAGTTCGATGTGATCTTCCTGACGCTGGTTTTCCTTCTGAATCGCGGCCCAGACGTCGGGATCGACGGAGGCAACGGTAGATTTCGATTTGTCGAACATGGCGGTTCCGTTGAATTGAACAGGTTTTCCGGGAGGGGATGCTGCGGCGCGCCTTCCTTTGTGCTTCGGAAGACGATAGACAGGGCAGCACCAACCATCACGGCTGCCCAGGCGAACGGCAAATAAGACCCCGGCGCTTCCCGGTGGGTTGCTCCACCTCGGGCACACAAGGCTGTGCGCCCTAATCGCCAGTCACGCGGGGTTTGTGGCGTCGACAGTTTATGCGAGGTTGAGACGTTAGGCAACCGGCCCGGAAACTCGTACCACGACCTTGCCGAACGCCCCGCGGCGCAGGTGGGACAACGCCTGCCGGAAGTCCGCGAAATCGTAGACGGCATCCACCTGAGGCACGATCCCATGCCGGTCGACAGCCGTCACCAATGCCTCCAGCCCCTGCCGATGGCCCACACCGATACCCTGCACATGCACCCGCTTGAGCAGCACCGGGTACACCGGGACTTGCAGGGTGTCCCCGCCCAGCGTGCCAATGACCGACACCTTCCCGCCCGGCGCGAGCGCCGCCAGCGTCTCGCGCATGTCGCCCCCGGCCAGTTCCAGCACCTGCTCGACGCCGCGCCCTTCGGTCAACTGGCGGACTTCGTCCGCCCAACCTTCCCGGCGTAGGACACCATGCGTGACACCGAGCGCCGCCGCCCGGCGCAGCTTGTCTTCGCTCCCGCTCACGACGATGGACTTTGCACCGTGCGCCGTGGCCAGTTGCGCCCCGAACAGCGCGACCCCACCCGTCCCGATCATCAGAACCGTCTCGCCCGGTACGAGCTTGCGGCCCGTGCCGAACAGCGCGTGCCAGGCCGTCAGCCCGGCGCAGGTCAGCGTCGACGCCGCCACATCGTCGAGGGTGAACGGCGCACGCACCAGCGACGCCTCGTCGAACACCGCATATTCACGAAGCACGCCCTGCAACGTGCCACCAAACACTTTGAGCCCGGCCGGCGCCTGTTCGCCATCGACCCAGCGGTCCCAGAACGTATTGACGACGCGCTCACCCACCGCCACGCGCGTGACCCCGTCGCCCACCGCCACGACCTCCCCGGCCATGTCGGAACCGGGCACGAACGGGAATTTCACCGGCAAGCCCATGCCGGTGTCGATCATGAGCGCATCGCGGTAATTGAGCGCCACCGCGTTCACCCTGACCAGCACTTCCCCCGGACCGGGTGTCGGCACGGCCACCGTCGCGAGATCGAGTGCCGCGTCGCCAAGCGTTGCCATTTGCCACTGTTGCATCGTCGTCATTGCTATACCTCTGTTCATGGTTTCTCAATCGGAGATCCCGGCAGGCCGGGTGGACAGGGTTAGCTTATTGGAGAATACTTCGCGGCAGTGATGGCAATTTATCCACTGATTGGCGACATATGAGAACCAATGACACCTACACGCCAGATCGCCTCTCCGGCATTTCGGCGTTCGTGGCGGCGGTCGACGCGGGCAGCTTCGCCGGTGCGGCCGAGCGATTGCATCTGACCCGTTCGGCGGTCGCCAAACGGATCGCCCGACTGGAGGCACGACTGGGTGTCCGGCTGTTCCATCGCACCACCCGCAGCCAGCACCTGACTGACGAAGGGCAGACGTTTTATCAGCGTTGCACGAAGGTGCTCTCGGAACTGTCCGAGGCGGAAGATGAGTTAAGCGCCGGATCGCAAACACCGATGGGCAAGCTGCGTGTGACGATGCCGGTGCAGATCGGGCGGCAATGCATCGCGCCGGTGCTGCTGACGCTCGCGAAAGCGCATTCGCAGTTGCGGCTGGAGATGTCGTTCAGCGACCGTCGCGTCGATCTGATCGAAGAGGGCTACGATCTGGCCGTGCGCAGTGGACGTCTCGACGACACCCCCGGGCTCAAGGCGCGCCCGCTTGCCGAACAGATGATGCTGTTGTGTGCGTCGCCCGCCTATCTCGCCGAACATGGCACACCGCAGACGACGGCCGATCTCGCCCGCCATGAACGTCTGATGTACGGACGCGGCGGCAATCTCTATCAATGGCCCGCACTCGCGATGCCGCCCGAGCTCACGCCGCGTGCACCGCGCTTCGTCCTCGACGATCTCGTCGCGCTCGTGACCGCGGCCGAGCAGGGCCTCGGTATCGCCTACGTTCCTCGCTGGGTCGCGATGCAATCACTGGATGCGGGAACGCTCGTGCATCTCCTGCCGCAGACCTATGCCCCGGGCACGCCATTGCATCTGGTCTGGCCCGACACGCGGCACCCGTCCCCCAAACTGCGCGCGGCCATCGACGCACTGTTGGCCTCGGCGCCGACGTGGACGTGACCGGCGAATCCATCGACGTCCTCTGATATTCGTCGATAGTCAGACACCTCGCGGACAACCAAACGGCTCCTGCTGCGCATCGATCGCCTGCGCGCGCATCGGATACATGCGCGCCCATGTCTGCGCGGCCCACGTGCCACCCAGCAATCGCACGAGGCTGTCTCGCCGCGTCAGGAGATGCACGACCAGCGCCTCCGGATCGCGAAGTTCCATCATCGTGTCGCACGACGTCTGGCCCGTTGCCTGAGACGTTTGCGCACTCTGCGACACGTATGCCACCTCATGGGCACGTGTCGCCCATCGCCGCATTTCCTGCGACGAAATCCGCCCGAGCCGATACGCCATTTCCGCAGCCAGTGCGCGTACGCCGTTGGGGTTCCGCAACGCCTCCGACATCGCTTTGCCCGTCACATCGCACGCCCCGCCGCGCAGCCCGGCAAGTCGCCGCACAAAGGGCGCGTAATGTTCTCCATAGGGGAATTGCGTGAGATCGGCCAGTGCATCATCAGGTAGCGTGGCCGCGAAGCTCGCCGCCTCCCGGCGAAACGTCGACGTCAGCGGCGGGAGCGACGTCAACGTCTTGCGCTGGTTGACCGCCACGTCGTACCCGTCGACCTTGCGCGTGTGCTGAAACGCCAGATCGAGGCATGCATCGAAATCCAGCGACATCACGTAAGGCAGGTCGTTCTTGTCGCGCCAGACTCCGATGTTCTCCATGAACACGTTGCAGAGATCCCAGTTACCGAGCCAGAGCGCTGCAATGTAATGACGCTCCAGTGCACATTGGTAGACGTCCGGGAGTGCGTGGCAAAGCAGGCGACGCATGGCAATACGGTGCCCGAGTGCTTCGGCATGAACCTGCGCCATTTCACCGTCGAGGTGATAGAACGGTAGACCGCCCGCCGTCTCCACCGCCTGCGCCATGCGTTGCCCTGCGGCGCGCGCCTGTCCCCTTGCGTGTTGCAGTGTCTCGACATCGGGAGGATGTGCACCGCCGATGACGCGCCACGCATCGTCGCTCTCGAGCCAGTCGCCGAGATTGCGGTACGTCTCGAGAAACGTCGTCGCCAGATAGAGACGTTCGGGGGCCTGCGTGCCATCGAACGCCTGTGAACAGCCCCGCACCAGAATGGCCGTCGGTGTGGCGAGCCCGAGCGCACCGAAAAGCCGCGATGCCAGCCAGGCCTGCGCCGCATGCCCCGCGCTCGGACACGCCTTCACGACGTAGTGCGGTGCGCCCGCCTGCGCAAGGTGCGAGGTGGGGGATGTGTGTGAAAGGGATGCCGCCGACACGCCGTGCGTCGAAAGCGACATGCGGATGGCGGACCCGGCACTTCCCATGGGCGCAGCGGCGCACACCCGTGTCGCCGATGAAAAATCGTAGGGACCGATGTCCGGCAACGGCGCCCCGCTACCATCGTGTCCGACGACCGCGCCGAATACGCCGAACGTGCCGGCTTCGGGTAGCGCGTCGGCGCGCTGCCCGATGTCGTCTCTCCTCCAGTCGAACCGTGTGTGTCCCTGACCGATACCCGCATTGACGTGCATCACGACGCTCCTTGGTCGTAGCACGGAGACCGGTGCGCATATGCGGCAGCGGTCTCCCGATTAAGATCGGCAAATCTTGCTGCGGTACCGAACGGCCAGCTTTCGAAAATAGGGCAACATCGGATAATTCCGCCTCAACGCCCTGCGTGTCGAGGCGCTACGTCTTACAACTCGATCTTCGTGCCCAGCACCGCGAGGAACTGCGCGATCCATGCGGGATGCGCCGGCCACGCTGGTGCGGTGACGAGTTTGCCGTCGGTATGGGCATCGTCGATGGCGATTTCCATGTACTTGCCGCCGGCCAGCCGCACTTCCGGCGCACATGCCGGGTACGCCGAGCATTCGCGCCCTTCGATCACGCCCGCGGCCGCGAGCAACTGCGCGCCATGGCAGATGGCGGCGATCGGCTTGTCGTTTTCGGCAAAGTGACGAACGGCGGCGAGCACCGCTTCGTTCAGACGCAGGTACTCCGGCGCGCGTCCGCCGGGGATGACCAGCGCGTCGAAGTCGGACGGCGACAGGCCGTCGAACGTGGCATTCAGCGTAAAATCGTGACCGCGCTTTTCGCTGTACGTCTGATCGCCTTCGAAATCGTGAATCGCGGTGCGCACCTTATCGCCCGCTTTCTTGCCGGGACAGACGACTTCCACGCGATGTCCCACGGCCATCAGTGCCTGCACCGGCACCATCAGTTCGTAGTCTTCGACGTAATCGCCCGCCAGCACCAGAATCCGCTTCTTGCCCATGTGACTCTCCGTTCAGAGAAAAAATGGAAGGGAAACAGCCCCTCCATATTACTCAATTCCAGTGACGTCTCCGGGACAGGGGTAACAGCACACTCAAACATCCGGACAAAAAAAACCGCGTGCCGAAGCACGCGGTGTCAAGTCGGCGCAAAACGCCGTCGGTCAATCGTCAGGCACTGCGTCATGTGGTCCAACGCCGTCCCTCTAAGACTTAAAAATTCAACGCCGCCCTTCCATCGTCAGGCACTGCGTCATGCGATCCAACGCAGCCCTTCTAAGACTTAAAAATTCAACGCCGTCCTTCCATCGTCAGGCACTGCGCCATGTGATTCAACGCCGCCCTTCCATCCCCACACCCGGCACACACGCCGAACATCAATAAGTCTCCAGATGCAGACGCCCTTCCGTCTTCATCCGTTGCCAGAGTGATGGCCAGTCGAGTCCGGCCTCGCCTGCGATGGTCTGCAACACTTGCAGCACGCCGTCCTCCATGCCCTTCAGCCCGCACACGTAGATGTACGTGTGATCGTGACGCAGCAGTGCCGCCACATCGGCCGCCCGCTCGCGCATCGCGTCCTGCACGTAACGCTTGGGCTGCCCCGGGGTGCGCGAGAACGCGAGATTGGTGTCGATGAAGTCCTTCGGCAGATTGAGCAGCGGCCCGAAGTACGGCAACTCGCCTTGCGTGCGCGCACCGAAGAACAGCATCAGCTTGCCGGTCGCGCCCTTCATGCGGCGGCGACGGCGATACTCCGTCATCGCGCGCATCGGCGCCGCGCCCGTGCCGGTGCAGATCATCAGCAGATGCGAATCGGCATGATTGGGCATGAGGAACGTGCTGCCGAACGGCCCCATCACGTTCACCACATCCCCCTTCTTCAGGTCGCAAAGGTAATTCGAGCACACCCCGCCGACCGCCTGCTCGTGATGATCTTTCGTCACGCGTTTGACCGTGAGCGCCAGGTTGTTATACCCGGGGCGCTCGCCGTCGCGCGGCGACGCGATCGAGTACTGACGCGCATGATGCGCCCGCCCGTCGGCCATGGTGCCCGGTGGAATGATGCCGATGGATTGCCCTTCGAGCACCGGGAACGGCTGCTTGCCGAAGTCGAGCACGATGTGATGGATGTCGCTCTCGGTGCTCGCGTCCGTCACGCGATAGTTGCCGACCACCGTGGCCTGCACCGGGGCCTTGTGGTTGTACAGATTGACGTACGGCTTGGCGGCCGACCACGGCGGGACGACCGACCCGCGCACAAGGTCCGAACCCCCGATCACCGGCTCAGCAGACTCGGTAGCCCCCGCCGCCCCGCCGCCGGCAGCGCCCTCAGTCGCCTCACCGATCGAACCCTGCCCGGCCAGCGCATCGTCCTGCACGGGCAGTTCGTCCCACGTGAGCTGCTCGTCGACGGGGTAGGCCTCGGCCCTGAGCACGTCGCGCCAGTTGTCGATAGCCCCCGTCGGGCACGGCGAGATACACGCCATGCACCCATTGCACGTGTCCGCGCGCACAACGTAGTTGTTCTCGTCGTGCGTGATCGCGTCGATCGGGCACGTCTCCTCGCAGGTATTGCAGCGAATGCAGATCTCCGGATCGATCAGATGCTGCTTCAGAACTTCGACCGGAACGGGGCCGTTCATGATGCTGTCTCCTTGTGGGGATGGCTCTTGCGGCCGCTCAGTTGAAACGCACGTACTCGAAATCGATCGGCTGGCGATTGATACCCAACGGAGGCGGCGCAATCCAGTTCGCGAACTTGCCCGGCTCCGTCACGCGGCCCATGAGCGACGCCACATACGCACGGTCTTCCGACGACGGCAGCCACTCACGCTCATGCGCGGCCCATTCCGTCTCGCTCACGACACGGCCGTCCGGCGAGACACGCACACCGGCAAACGTACCGATCTGACGATTGAACGCCTTGTGCGGCACCGTCAGACGGAAGTCGATACCCGCCTTCTCCAGCACCTTGTTCCAGCGGTTCACCCCGGCCACGGAGTCCTTGATGTAGTCGTCGCGTAGCACTTCGTTCATCGCGTTGAGCATCGGCACTTCGCGCTCGACAAGCTTGCCGTTGTCCACGTCCAGCAGGCGATACATCTGGCCGTTCAATTGATGGTCGTCGTCGCGCTTGCTCTCTTCGTAGCGGCCCTTCAGACCCGAGCTGTAGAAGATCGCCGCGTTGGACGACTGGTCCGCACCGAACAGATCGATCGTCACGGAGTAGTGGAAGTTGATGTAACGCTGGATCGTCGGCAGATCGATCACACCGGCAGCGCGCAGCTTCGAGACGTCGTCGGTCTTCAGTTCGTTCATCACCTGCGCCGTACGGGCGATCACACGCGATACCCCCGACTCGCCCACGAACATGTGATGCGCTTCTTCGGTCAGCATGAACTTCGTGGTGCGTGCGAGCGGATCGAAGCCCGACTCGGCCAGCGCGGACAACTGGAACTTGCCGTCGCGATCCGTGAAGTACGTGAACATGTAGAACGCGAGCCAGTCCGGCGTCTTCTCGTTGAACGCGCCGAGAATGCGGGGATTGTCGTCGTCGCCCGAGCGGCGGCCGAGCAGCGCTTCGGCTTCTTCCCGACCGTCGCGACCGAAGTAGCGATGCAGCAGATAGACCATCGCCCACAGGTGGCGGCCTTCTTCCACGTTCACCTGGAACAGGTTACGCAGGTCGTACATCGACGGCGCGGTCAGCCCGAGGTGACGCTGTTGCTCGACCGATGCCGGTTCCGTGTCGCCTTGCGTGACGATGATGCGGCGCAGGTTCGCACGATGCTCGCCCGGCACGTCCTGCCATGCGGCCTCGCCCTTGTGCTCGCCAAAGTGAATCTTGCGATCGGCTTCGCCCGGCGTGAGGAAGATGCCCCAACGATAGTCCGGCATCTTCACGTGATCGAAGTGCGCCCAGCCACTCGGATCGACGCTCACCGCCGTACGCAGATAGACGTCAAACCCATGCGAGCCTTCCGGGCCCATGTCGCCCCACCAGGACAGGAAGTTCGGCTGCCACTGTTCGAGCGCGCGTTGCAGCGTGCGGTCGTCCGACAGGTTGACGTTATTGGGGATCTTCTCGCTGTAATTGATCGAAGCCATCGTGGGAATCCTCGTGTCTTATGAATCTCGTGCGTCGCTTGTGTAAGACGTCTCGTCCGGTGGGTGCCGCGCGCGCCGCCCGTGTTGGCTCGGGGGCGGCAGCGCGTTGTATTCGTCAGACGCGGTTCAGATCGAACTGCGCCTTGTTGCCCTTGCCGTAGACCTTCAGTGCGCCCTTCTCGCCCACGGCGTTCGGACGAATGAAGATCCAGTTCTGCCATGCAGACAGACGGCCGAAGATGCGCGTATTCATCGTTTCTTTACCGTTGAAGCGCAGGTTGGCTTCCATGCCGGTCAGCGCATCGGGCGACATGGCGGCGCGCTCTTCGATGGCGATACGGATTTCGTCAGGCCAGTCGAGATCGTCGACGGCAGCGGTCACCAGACCGAGACGCTCCGCTTCGTCCGGACGCACCGGGCGGCCGATAGTGGCGCGTACGGCCTCCAGCTCGGCAGTGTCTTCATAGAAACGACGTGCCAGACGCGACTGATCGGTGACCATCGGCAGCAAGCCGAAGTTGACTTCGCTCAGCGTGATCGCCGGTTCGTCTTCCTCGCTCGCGGGCAGTGCCGCCATATACGTACGGTCAGCGGCAAACGCGAATTCGGCGAGCGTGCCGGTGAAGCACGAATCCGGTTCGATCAGCGCGAACAGCGAGCGCGACGACACATCGATACGGGCGAACGTGCGGCGCAGCATGCCGAGGGTTTCGCGCACGAACCAGTGATCCTGATGCGCGAGCAGCGAGGCGTCGGCCGCGAGCACATGCTTTGCGTCGCCTTCCGTGCGCAGCAGCCACGTGCCGATGTCGAGTTCGTTGGTACGGAGATTGAGGATGGCGTCGTCGAGTTCGCGCGCCATCTTCAGCGGCCACCAGTTGATACCGGCGGCTTCGATGCCCGCGATGTCTGCCGGAGGCGCGGACTTCGGCGCCTTCACGGTCAGGCTGGCGGTGCGGTTGGCACGATCGATTTCGACGTCGACGAATTCATAGCGAATGGCGTCCGGTTCATCGGTGCGCTCGATACGCGTGAGCGTCACGCCCTTGCCGCCCGGACGGTCGCTGCCCTGTGCCAGTTCCTGCGCACGTGCCGCCACGGACTGCGCGAATTGCGCCGGCTTGACCACTTCATCCACGAGACGCCACTGCTTGGCGCGCTCGCCGCGAATGCCTTCGACGATGGTGCAGAAGATGTCGGCGCGATCGTTGCGCACGTGGCGCTTGTCGGTCAGACGCGTCAGGCCGCCCGTGCCCGGCAACACGCCCAGCAGCGGCACTTCCGGCAGCGCGACCGACGACGAACGGTCGTCCACCAGATAGATCTCGTCGCAAGCCAGCGCGAGTTCATATCCCCCGCCTGCGCAGGCGCCGTTGACGGCGGCAATGAACTTCAGGCCGGAGTGACGGCTGGAGTCTTCGAGACCGTTACGCGTTTCGTTGGTGAATTTGCAGAAGTTGACCTTCCACGCATGCGAGGAGAGGCCGAGCATGAAGATGTTCGCGCCCGAGCAGAACACGCGGTCCTTGGCGCTCGTGACCACCACCGTCTTGACTTCGGGATGCTCGAAGCGGATGCGCTGGACGGCATCGTGCAGTTCGATGTCCACGCCGAGATCGTACGAATTGAGCTTGAGCTTGTAGCCCTCGCGAATGCCGCCGTCTTCCGCGATATCGATGGCGAGCGTTGCGACCGAGCCGTCGAAGCTCAGCTTCCAGTGCTTGTACTGCGTAGGGTCCGTACGGTAGTCGACGTGGGGTTTGCCGAACATGATTGCCTCCAACTCGAATAATGATCTTGTTGAATTGCAATATAGTGCAGCAAAAACCCACCGTCAACCGT
Source organism: Pandoraea sp. ISTKB (assembly GCF_001721285.1). Lineage (NCBI taxonomy): Bacteria > Pseudomonadati > Pseudomonadota > Betaproteobacteria > Burkholderiales > Burkholderiaceae > Pandoraea > Pandoraea sp. ISTKB. The sequence continues at coordinate 16,676 of NZ_MAOS01000083.1, read as the reverse complement.
TTACCCAAAGAAAAATGAATTATTTTGCAGAATGACGACACTCAGTCCGACGACAACTGCACTGCCAGGCGTCCACGCAGTTGCAGATAGGCGTCGGCAAGCGCCCGTCCGCCGGTGTCGAAGCTCATGTCGGCCTTGGCGTAGAAGTCCGTGCGGCCTGCCAGAATGCGCTTGAGGTCGTCCATGGCTTCCGCGTTGCCCGACATGGGACGCAGATCGCCCTGCGCCACGACACGCTTCATATGCTCTTCGGGCGAGGCTTGCAGCCACACCGTATAGCAGTGGGTGAGCAGGAAGTTGAACGTAGCGGCGTCGCTGACGATACCGCCCGGCGAGGCGATCACCGCCCGCGGATGCTCGGCCACCACGGCTTCCAGCGCGCGCAGCTCGTAACGGCGGTAGGCCGTCGCACCGTACAGCGAATAGATCTCCGACGGCGGGCAGCCGGCCAGTTGCTCGATCACGCGGTTGAGTTCCACGAACGGAACGTGCATGTCGTCGGCAAGCATGCGACCCAGCGTCGACTTGCCCGCGCCGCGCAGGCCGATGAGCGCGATACGCCCGCGCCGGTCCGGATCACGCTCGCTGCCCGCGAACAACTCGCTGAGCGCCTGACGCGCCCGGGTGAGCGCCTCGCCGTCGCGACCGTGCAGGATTTCACGGATCAGCAGCCATTCGGCAGACGACGTCGTTTCGTCGCCGACGATTTCCGCCAATGTGCAATTTAGTGCCTGTGCCAGCTGGCGCAGGAACAGCACGGACGCGTTGCCGACGCCCGACTCCAGATTGGCCACGTGACGCTCCGACACGCCCGCATCGAGCGCCAGCGCCTTGCGTGTCAAGCCGCGACGCGCACGTAGCGTCCGAACCCGCTCGCCCAGCGCGACCAGGAACGGGTCTTTATCACCGGCGCCTCGCGCCGTCGGCACCCCATCGGCTTGCGCACTCTTATTCATCGGACGAGATCCTCGAAGCAGGTAACATGTAATATATTGCTTGACAGCCAAATTTGCATGCTCTAATTTTCACCATGCGTCGGTAAAAAAGCAAACGCGGGCCAGACACGCTGTGCACCGTTATTGATCGACGTCATATCAACAGACAGTGCGCAGACCCGACGGCGCGCCAGCGACACGATGAAATACGGCATTGCACTGACGATGCCAACCTGGACGAATTCAGGTGTTTCGTGTCGGCGCGCACGGTGCAGCGACTGCGACGTCCCCAGGAGACATGGATGGATGTGCCCCAATTTCAGGCGCTGATCGCCGACGTGACACGTCAGCTTGACGGTCGCCCACTCGACGCATCGCTCGCCGACTGGCTCAACGCGCATTACGGCGCGGGCTCCCCGGGTTTCGAGACGCTGGCCGACGCCTGCCGCACCGGCGTGGCCGAGGGCTGGCTGTGCAACCGCGAAGGCGGCGGCATTCGTTACGGACGCGTCATCAAACCCACGCCCGACACGCACGGCTTTTCCGTCGACGTCGTGGACATGGCCGATCTGGCCGGACCGCACCACGTGCATCCCAATGGCGAAATCGATCTGATCATGCCGCTCACGCCGGGGGCGACCTTCGACGGTCACCCCGCCGGTTGGTGCGTGTATGGCCCGGGCAGCGCGCATCGTCCGACGGTCGCGAGCGGTCGTGCCCTCGTGCTGTACCTGTTGCCAGAAGGCGCGATCGAGTTCACGCGCAGCGCCTGACGCGCGCGTCGCCTTCGGCCTGACTTGCATGACTTACGTTCGACTTTAGTTCGACTCCCCCTCGGTTGATGGACATGACTACCCCTGCCTTGCTGGAAAACTACATCGCCGGCCAATGGGTCGCCGGCAACGGAGAACGCACCGCACTGATCGACCCCGTCACGGGCGACACGCTGGCTTACGTGTCGAGCGCCGGGCTCGATCTCGACGCCGCCTTCACCTTTGCGCGCGAGACGGCCGGTCCGGCCCTGCGCGCCTTGTCTTATGGCGAACGCGCGCAACGCCTCTCGCAAATCGTTGCGACGTTGCAGGCGAATCGCGATAACTACTACGCTATCGCCACGGCGAATTCGGGAACGGTCGCCATCGACTCCGCCGTCGATATCGACGGGGCGATCTACACGCTGTCCACGTACGCCAAGCTCGGCGCATCGCTGGGCGACGCGCACACGTTGCTCGATGGCGCAGCAGTCCCGCTCGCCAAAGATGCCTCGTTTGCCGTGCGTCACGTTTTCCGCCCCACACCGGGAGTCGCGCTGTTCATCAACGCTTTCAACTTCCCCTCGTGGGGGCTGTGGGAGAAGGCCGCCGGCGCCTTGCTCGCCGGTGTGCCTGTCATCGTCAAGCCGGCAACGTCCACCGCGTGGCTCACGCAACGCATGGTCGCCGATGTCGTCGCGGCCGGGATACTGCCGCCGGGCAGTCTGTCGGTGATCTGCGGCAGCGCCGCCGGTTTGCTCGATCACATCGGGCCGTTCGATGTCGTCTCCTTCACCGGTTCTGCCGACACGGCTGCGACGCTGCGCGCTCATGCCGCGTTCACCGAGCGCTCCGCACGCATCAACGTGGAAGCGGACAGCCTGAACAGCGCCATCCTGCTACCCGATGCTGCACCGGGCACACCGGCCTTCGATCAGTTCGTGCGGGAAGTGGCGCGCGAGATGACCGTGAAGTCGGGGCAGAAATGCACCGCGATTCGTCGCGCGATGGTGCCCGTCGAGCACTTCGACGCGGCCGCCGTCGCGATTGCCGAGCGTCTGGCGAAGACGGTGGTCGGCAATCCGCGCAACGAATCCGTGAAGATGGGATCGCTCGTGAATCTCGTGCAAAAGCGCGCCGTGCTCGAAGGCATCGCGCAATTGCAGACGGAAGCCGAGACGCTCTATGACGGCAATGTGGATGCGACGTTCGTCGATGCCGACGCCAACAGTGCGTGCGTCGCGCCCGTGCTGCTCGGCCTGCGCGATGGTGCAGCGGGCCAGCGCGTGCACGACACGGAAGTCTTCGGCCCCGTCGCCACGCTCGTCGGCTATCGCGATCTCATTGAGGCGGTAGCGCTCGCCAGGCGTGGGCAAGGCTCGCTCGTCGTCTCCCTCTATAGCAACGATGCCGTTGCCATGCGCGTGCCTGCGCTGGCGCTGGCAGACGCCCATGGCCGCGTGCACGCTGTCGATCCGTCGGTCGCGAAAACACAGACAGGCCACGGCAACGTCATGCCGCAGTCGCTGCACGGCGGCCCGGGCCGCGCGGGCGGCGGCGAGGAACTCGGCGGCCTGCGCGCACTGCGCTTCTATCACGTGCGCGCCGCCGTGCAGGGACCGACCGCGCTCGTCGAAGCGCTGACGCAGGATGCCGTCGAACTGCCGAAGTGAAGTCCGCAGCACCCGCACAACACCGTATCCAACGTTTGATCCAGCAGTAGCCGCAAGCCGTCGCAGTCAAGGTGATTCAGACAGGCGCCATCAGAGCGCTGAAAAGAACTCACGCCACGCATGCCCGCCCGTTGGTGGACGAGGCACGCGTGGTGATCCACCGGAGGCAACATGGAAGCCGTACTCACCCCACCGCCGGCGAACTTCAACTTCGCCGCGCATCTGGAGGCGCTCGGTCGCGAGCGCACTGCCAAGACTGCTTATCTCGACGACACGCGAGCCCTCACCTACGGCGAACTGGCCGAGCAAAGCCGACGCTTTGCCACGGGTCTTGCGCGCGCGGGCGTGCATCGCGAAGAGCGCATCTTGCTGGTCATGCTCGACACCGTCGATTTGCCGGTGGCGTTTCTCGGCGCGTTGTACGCCGGGGTCGTCCCGGTGGTCGTCAACACGCTGCTCACGGCCGACGACTACGCGTACATGATCTCGCACAGCAAGGCGCAGCTCGTGATCGCGTCGGGCGCGCTCATGCCGACAGTGCAGGCCGCACTCGCCAAGGTCGCTCAAACGACGGGCGCCGCGCCGCCGCCGTGCATCGTCTCGCAGCCGGTCGCGGGCGAGACCGACGCGGCGTCTGCCGCACAGGCTACGTTCGACGCCCTGCTCGACGGCCCGCCGAGCGCGCTACCTGCCGACACCGCTGCCGACGACATCGCGTTCTGGCTTTACTCGTCCGGCTCGACCGGCAAGCCCAAGGGCACCGTACACACGCACGCCAACCTGTACTGGACAGCGGAAACCTACGGTCGCAACGTGCTCGGCATTCGCGAGGACGATATCGTCTTCTCCGCCGCCAAGCTCTTCTTCGCCTACGGTCTCGGCAACGGGCTGACGTTCCCGCTGTCGGTCGGCGCCACCGTCGTGCTGATGGCCGAGCGCCCCACGGCGGAAGCCGTGGCCCAGCGCCTTCGCCGGCATCGACCGACGATCTTCTACGGCGTGCCCACGCTCTACGCCACGCTGCTCGCCTCGCCGCATCTGCCGGCGCGCGAGGAGGTGTCGCTGCGTCTGTGCACGTCGGCCGGCGAAGCGTTGCCGCGCGAGATCGGCGAGCGTTTCACGAAGCACTTCGGCGCGGAAATTCTCGACGGCATCGGCTCGACCGAGATGCTTCACATCTTCCTGTCGAACCGCTCGGGACAGGTGGCCTACGGCACGACCGGCGAACCGGTGCCCGGCTACGCGGTGGAGTTGCGCGACGAAAACGGCCAGCCGGTGCCCGATGGCGAGATCGGCGACCTGTACATCAAGGGGCCGAGCGCGGCGCTCATGTACTGGTGCAATCGGGAAAAGTCGCGCTCGACGTTCCTCGGCGACTGGCTCAAGAGCGGCGACAAGTACCAGCGTCTGCCCAGTGGGTATTACGTCTATGCGGGACGCAGTGACGATATGCTCAAGGTCAGCGGCCAGTACGTCTCGCCCATCGAAGTCGAGATGGTGTTGATGCAGCACGATGCAGTGCTCGAGGCGGGGGTCGTGGGACGCGACGACAACGGCCTGACCAAGACACAGGCGTTCGTCGTCCTCAAGCCGGGAATCGTCGCCACCGACGAGATGGCCAGCGAGTTGAAGGCCTTCGTCAAGGCGCGTCTGGCGCCACACAAATATCCGCGCGAGCTGGTGTTCGTCGACGATCTGCCGAAGACGGCCACGGGCAAGGTGCAACGCTTCAAGCTGCGCGAGTTGCTTTAGGAGACAACCGAAGCATGTCAGACGTACAGTTCGCCAGCATCGAGACGCCCTCGCACGGCGCGCTCTCGCTGGAATATCGATGGATCAACCGCGAGCGCACCAGCGCGCCGCTGCTGGTTTTCCTGCACGAAGGACTCGGCTCCATCGCCATGTGGAAAGACTGGCCGCAGCAGTTGTGCGACGCTGGCGGCTACCGTGGCCTCGTGTATTCGCGCAACGGCTACGGCCGCTCGACGCCACGCCCGCATGACGAGAAGTGGCCCGTCGACTTCATGCACCGCCAGGCGCGCGAGGTGCTGCCCGCGTTTCTCGACGCGGTCGGTGTCGGCGCCGATCAGGCAGACCGCGTCTGGCTCGTCGGACACAGCGACGGCGGCTCCATCGCGTTGCTGTTCTCGGCCGCGTTTCCCGACCGGCTCGCCGGTGCGGTGGTGCTTGCACCGCACCTGTTCGTCGAGGACGTGTCGGTCGAGAGCATCGCGAAGACGAAGACCGTCTACGAGACGACCGACCTGCGCGCCAAGCTCGGCCGCTATCACGACGATGTCGATTCAGCCTTCTGGGGCTGGAACGACATCTGGCTGAACCCGGCGTTTCGCGACTGGAATCTGGTCGGTGCCGTCGCCACGATCGAGACGCCGCTGCTCGCGATTCAGGGCGAGGACGACGAGTACGGCACGATGGCGCAAATGGACAGCATTGCCGCGCACGTGCCGCACGCGAAGGTGGTGAAGCTGCCCGACTGCGGGCACTCGCCGCATCGCGATGCGCCCGCACCGCTCGGCGAAGCCATCGTCGCGTTTATCGGTGCGCATGCGCGGCGGCAGGCCGCTTGATTCCGGGCGTCAGATCACGCGCACGCCCGGCGTACCCGGACGCATCGCACCGACGATGGCGGCTTCGATGAAACCATCGGCACGGAAGACGGCGAGCACGTCGTCGACCGCGCCGGGTGCGCACGACACCAGCAAGCCACCTGCCGTTTGCGGATCGCACAGCAAATCGCGGTCACGCTCCGTGAGACGCTCGCCCAATTCCACGGACGATCCATAAGACGCCCAATTGCGGCCGGACGCACCGGTAATGCATCCCTTGTCCGCCAACTCGCGTACGCCGTCGAACAGCGGCACATCGGACATACGCAGATAGGCCGCGAGGTTCGCACCACGGCACATCTCCAGCGTGTGGCCGAGCAAACCGAAGCCGGTCACGTCGGTCAGCGCGTGCACACCGGGCAGCGCCGCGAGCGCCGGGCCAACGCGGTTCAGGCGCGTGGTCGCATCGATCATGCGGCGATACCCGGCATCGTCGAGCTGATTCTTCTTGAGGGCGGCCGACATGACGCCGACACCCAGCGGCTTGCCGAGCACGAGCACGTCGCCCGCCACCGCATCGGCGTTGCGCTTGAGACGCTTCGGATGCACCACACCCAGCGCCGCCAGACCGTAGATCGGCTCGACGGAGTCGATGCTATGACCGCCCGCAATCGGAATGCCCGCCTCGGCGCAGACCGACTCGCCGCCACGCAGGATCTCGCGAATCGTTTCGCGTGGCAGCACGTTGATCGGCATGCCGACGATGGCCAGCGCGAAGATCGGCTTGCCGCCCATCGCGTAGATGTCGGAGAGCGCGTTGGTCGCCGCGATACGGCCGAAGTCGAACGGATCGTCGACGATGGGCATGAAGAAGTCAGTCGTCGCGATGATGGCCTGCTCGTCGTTGAGCTGGTAGACGGCGGCATCGTCGGACGTCTCCGTGCCCACGAGCAGGGCGGCCGGGGCAGGCAGCGGCGCGTCGTTGCGCGCGAGCAGTTCGGACAGCACGCCCGGGGCGATCTTGCAGCCGCAGCCGCCACCGTGAGAGAGCGAAGTCAGACGCGGCGCAGCCGCCGGGGTGCCAGTGGCAGCGGGTGAAGCGCCCGCTTGATTTCCATCGTTTGCGGTCATGGTCGTCAGTGTTCGTTTTCCGTAAGTCGACGTATTATGAAGCAGCTTTGGCGTGTCGCGACGTCCGGCCATGTCCAGCCATGTCTCGAAATGACGGCCTCACGATGGTCGACACCGCCATGCTACCGTTTCACATCGTCCCTGCATTGCGGGACGTCGTCGATTCACCCTACCCACCATGCGCCGTGAGCGCTGACGCACAAGGGGACCACCATGCAACGCCGCCGCTTCCTGTCTCTGGGCGCTTACGCCCTGCCCGCCTCCCTGCTCTCTTCCTCGCTGGTGCCTGCCGCCGCGCGCGCCGCATCGACGACGCCAGCGCCGAGCGCCGCCGATGGCTGGCGCACGTTTGAACTGACCACTCAGGTCGAGCTGCCTGCGGGAAGCGGTCCGGCGAACGTCTGGCTGCCGGTCGCGACGTCGCCGTCCGGGGCATATCAGACCGCCCTGGGCACCCACTGGGAAGCGCCCGGCGCCAAGGCCGAGTTGCGCATGGTGCGCGGGGCGTCCGGCATCGGGGTGCCGATGCTGGCCGTGGCATGGCCCGAGGGAGCCACACCGGGCGCGCGCACCGTCACGCTCACGAACACGTTCGCCACGCGCGACCGCCGCGTCGACCTGTCGCAGCCGCCGTCGGCGCAGGCACCGCGCGAGTCCGAAGCGGTGCTGCGTCAGTACCTGCGTCCGACTGAACTGCAACCGACCGACGGTCTGGTGCGCGAAACCGCCGAGAAGATCACGCGCGGCGAGAAGGGCGACGTCGAGAAAGCCCGTGCGATCTATCAATGGATCGTGGAGAACTGTCGTCGCGAAGGATCGGTGCGCGGTTGCGGCACCGGCGACGTGCGCTACATGCTCACCACGGGCGACCTCGCGGGCAAGTGTGCCGACATCAACGCCCTCTTCACGGCACTGGCGCGCTCGGTCGGGATTCCGGCGCGCGACGCTTACGGCGTGCGGGTGGCAACATCGCGTCACGGGTTCAACAGTCTGGGCAAAGCGGGGGACGTCACGCGCGCCCAGCATTGCCGCGCCGAATTCTACGCAGCGGGCTACGGATGGATCCCGGTCGACCCGGCGGACGTGCGCAAGGTCGTGCTCGAAGAGGTTCCGGGCGGACTGCCGGTCGACGATCTGCGCGTTCGCGCGGCGCGCGCGATGCTCTTCGGCCAGTGGGAAATGAACTGGGTGGCGTTCAATCACGGGGCGGACATTCCGCTGCCGGGTGCGCAAGGCGCGCCGAAGACCACGGTGCCGTTCCTCATGTACCCGAACGGCGAAGTGGCGAACGCCCGACTCGACAGCCTCGATCCGGACACCTTCCGCTATCGCATGAACGCACGGGAAATCACGACCTGATCTCCCCGATACCGCTGAAACATCGTCATTCACCTCTCCGGAACCCTTCACGAAGGAGCGCATCGCCATGCAACGTCGTCACTTTCTTCATACTCTCGGGGCGCTTGGCGCCGCGGGCGCGCTGAGCGGAACCGGTGCGCCGGCGTGGGCTGCGGGACCGACGAAGGGTGGCGCAGAAGTCGACGACAGCGCGCTGGCCGGCACGTCCGGCGGCACGCTGTCGGCATGGCGCGGCGCGACACCGGCTTTTTCGCTACAGAGCCTGGACGGCAAGACACACGCGTTGTCGGAATATCGCGGACGCGTGGTCATCCTGAACTTCTGGGCGACGTGGTGCGGCCCGTGCCGTGAAGAGATTCCCGCGATGGGGGCGGTAGTTCGGCAGTACCGTCAGCGCGGGCTCGACCTGCTCGCCGTGAACTACAAGGAGCCGCTGGCGACGGTGAAGCCCTTCGTCGACAAGTTGCCCATCGACGGCACCGTCCTGCTCGACACCGACGGCGCTGTCTACAAGCGCTTCGGTTCGCTCGGCCTGCCTGCGACGTATCTCGTCGACCGCGCGGGCAATGCACGTTTCTGGCGCATGGGCGAACTCGACTGGAGCGATGTCGGGTTGCACGGGCACATCGAAGCCCTGATTGCGCAAAAGGGCGGCGCAACGGCCTGAGCGTTTCGCCTGAACGAACGTCCACTGACCGGGCAGCACAGCCTGCCCGGTGCGCAGCGTCAGTTCAAGCGGCACCTTCCTTCGCATTCTCCTCAGTGGCGGCACGAACATGTGCCATCAGCTTGGCCATCGGCCCGGCGAGCACGCCCTCCCGGTAGGCACAGCACAGCGGCGCGCGCGGTGGCGGTGCGAGCGGCCGGTAGACGATCCCTTCGATCTGCATGCGCATGAGCGACGCCGGCACCACCGATACCCCAAGTCCTGCGGCAACGAGCGACAGCGTGGTGAGCAGGCGCGGCGCTTCCTGCTCGATGGCCGGGCTGAAACCTGCGCCGTGACAGGCGGCGATGATGGCGTCGTAGAGTCCCTGCCCTGCGCGTCGACGATAGAGAATCAGCTTCTCGGCCGCGATGGCGGTCATGGGGACGGCGGCGGCTTTGCCGGATTTCCCCGACTTCCCGGTGCGCGCCAGCGGATGCGCGGACGGCACGGCGAGCACCATCGGTTCTTCCAGCACCTGCAAGACGGTGACCTCTCCGGTGTTGCCCTGTGGCTGCCGGATGAACGCGACGTCGATGTGTCCGTCACGCAAGCCGTCGAGCAACTCGCCGGTGCTCGCCTCGTCGAGCATCAGTGAGACCGACGGCGCGTCGCTGCGAAACGCGCGGATCACCGTGGGCACGAACGGATGCAACGCGGCCGAGCTGGTGAAGCCGACCGACAGGCGGCCTTTAACACCGGCGGCAACGCGCCGCACGTCGTCCACCGCCTGATCGAGCTTGCGCACGACCTCATAGGCATCGGCGAGAAACGCCTGACCGGCGTCGGTAAGCGCCATGCCGCGCGGCAGCCGTTCGAACAGCGTGACGCCCAACTGCGTTTCCAGCACCCGGATCTGTTGCGAGAGCGGCGGCTGCCCGATACCCAGACGCTCGGCCGCACGCGTCATGTGTCCGGCTTCGGCCACCGCAATGAAATAGCGCAGCAAGCGCACGTCGATGTTTGCCATATGAGTTCGATATGATTCAAGCCACTTCCATATATTGGACAATATAGCGCAATCGGCCTACTCTCAAGGGGTCCCGCGCGGCATCCGTGCCCTCTCCCTCATGACACTTCCTGCCGGGCGGCCCCACCGCAATACCGATTTTGCTGAACTTGTCCGCCATGAACACACCGGCTCCACCCACGTCCGCGACTGCCGCCACGCCCATGGCCCCGGTTGCCTCCGATGTCCCCGTGATTCCCAACACGCCTGCGACCGATACCCCAAGCGTGCGCGCCCTCTTCCTCGGCTTTCTCGGTCTCGGGATGACCGCGTTCGGCGGGGCCTTGCCGCTGGCGCGGCGCATGATCGTCGAGAAGCGTCGCTGGGTCACGTCTGCCGAATTCACCGACTTGCTCGGTCTGTGTCAGTTTCTGCCGGGCGGCAACATCATCAATCTGTCGGTTGCGCTCGGCATGCGCTTTCATGGCTGGCGCGGCGCGCTGGCGTCGATTCTCGGGTTGATTGCGGCACCGTCTGCCGTGGTCATCGTGCTGGGCACGATCTACCAGCATTTCCAGAACGATCCGCACGTGAAGCATCTCTTCGCCGGGTTGGCCGCAGCGGCGGCTGGCTTGCTGATTCAGATGGCATGGAAAGTGTCGTGGCCGCTGCGCAAATCGCTCGCGCTCGGCGGTGTGGCGCTCGCGTGTTTCATTGCGATTGCCGTGCTGCGCGTGCCGCTCGTGCTCACCATGCTCGTCATGACACCGATCTCCATCTATGCCACGTGGCGGGTGTCGCAATGACCGGCACGCTCATCTCGCTCGCGCTCATCTTCACGCAGTTGTCGGTGCTCGCCTTCGGTGGCGGCAACACCATCCTGCCGGAGATGGAGCGTCAGGTCGTCGATCTGCATCACTGGATGACGTCGGAAGAATTCAGTGCGCTGTTCGCACTTGGGCAAGCCGCACCGGGGCCGAATCTCATGATCGTGACGCTCGTCGGCTGGCACGTGGCCGGCTGGCAGGGCATGCTCGTCACGTCGATCGCGAAATTCGGGCCGTCGTCGCTCATCACGGTCGGCGTCCTGCATTTGTGGGAACGCTTCAAGGACCGGCCGTGGCGACGCATCGTACAGGCCGGTCTGATGCCGATGACCGCCGGGCTTGTCGCAGCGAGTGCTGCACTGATTGCCGAAGCCTCAGCAACCTCGTGGTTGCTCGCCGGTATCACCGCGAGCGTTGCGGTGCTGGCCATCCGTACCAAGGTGCATCCCTTGTGGTGGCTCGCGGCGGGCAGCGTCGCCGGGCTGCTCGGCGGCGCGTACCTGTAAGCGATTCCCCATCTTCAGCGTTTGCCGGCCTCACAGACCTGCGCGAATGAGGTGTGCCAATGGTCGCGTCGAAGTACGTCGATCCCATCGATGAGATGCATCCAGTCGTCGCTGCCAATTTTCAGCGAAGGCGGCGTGTCGCCGCGCACCAGTGCGGCGAGCCGTGGCGGGCACTGCGCGTCGCGCCCCGTCGCTTCCGGCCTGCCTGCCACGATCATGATTCGCGCGATCCATTTGGCGACATCCAGCGCAATCGTGGGGCGGACTGTCTCGCCGGGGCGCGGCACCGGTTCGTCGGACCACCGCCAGGCGTAACGCGCGCTGACGCCTGCACGCGTGGCAACGCCCAGCGCCGTGAGCACCTGCTCGCACGTCATGCCATGCTGAGCCGCCGCCGTCAGGGCGCGCTCCGAGAGGTGACGCCAGTCGCCCGTGCCGCCGCAATCGTGCCGCACGCTGGCGGCGAATAGCTCGACGACGCGGGCGCGTACCCGACGCAGCGCCTTGGCATCCGTGAGCAAACGGCGCTCGTGTCGCGTTTTCGCGGACAGGTCGTCGGTCGTCTCGGCAGGATCGAAGATCTGCACGTCGATGGGATGGACCGTGAACGTCGGCGACCCCGCTTCGTCACGACGCCAGTCGGGCTCCAGCCGCGATTGAAGCAATGCAAAGGCGTTGTCGTCGCGAATCAGCGAGGGGCGTTCATCGCAGATGTGCAGGGCCTCGCGCATGGCCCTGGGCAACCTGAACCCCAGTCCGTGCGACATGAGCTGGCAAAGCCCGGCCACGCGATCGCTGCGCGCAAGATCGGATTGTGGGGTGTCGGCGAGGTGGAGCAGCAGCGCTTCGGCGATGCGCATTTCCGCCAGCGCATGACGCGGCAGCGTGGCGCCATCGCGCTGCGCCCTCGCAGCGTCGAGCGTGGCATCGAAGACGGCCAGACACTGGCGCATGGCCGTCACGTCCGCCAGCGTTCGTCGGCGTAATTGCGAATCCGTCTGCAAGGCCCACTGGCGCTGCGCCTCGTCGCCCGCGCCGATGGCTTGCTCCAGCGCCTTGAGTTCCGGCCAGAGATACGTGCAGGTGGCACCGACGGTCAGTGCGCTCAGCGCGCAGGCGAAACCGACGTCCACCGCGCCCGGGTGCGACGCCGCATGCCGAGCGAAGCGCTGCGACGCCTGATGCCAGGCGTCGGCAAGCCAATCGCGCAGGCCGTTCTCGCGCAGGCATGCGGCCGCGCCGGAGAAATCGCCCCGGAAGCCCTCGAAGGCGCAGTTCACGGCCGCTTTCCCGAGCTGAAACAGCGTATCGACGCTCGGGGGCGTGCGTGAGGAAAGAGAGGTGACGATCGCATCGGACGCGAATGACATGGCGCAAGCTCCTTGGAAAGGGACATCGACGGAAGTCGAAGCAGCGGGCATGGTCTGCTACCGCGGTAACAGCGGCTTCAGGATTCGCTCGCGGCCCTTTCGGGCGTCCTCTCGCAGAATCTGGGATGATGTCGCCATAGCGTCGCCCTGACCGCCCTTTAGCCGTCACCTGACCGTCCTGATCCCGTCCCCATCCGACCGGAGCCCTTATGCCGACTTTTGCCACGCTTGCCACGTTCGTCGCCGTCGTTCTCGGGCTCTTTCTGATTCCGGGACCGGCGGTGTTGCTCACCATCACGCGTACCGTGCAGGGCGGACGCCGCGCTGGCGTCATGACCGGCATGGGGATTGCGTTCGGCGATCTGATCCACACGCTGTTCGCGGCGGTCGGACTGTCGGCGGTGCTGATGACTTCGGCGCTGGCTTTCGATGTCGTCAAATACGTCGGCGCGGCTTACCTGATTTACCTCGGGATCAAGGCGTTGCGCGAGCGGCCGTCCGATCCGCAGTTGCCTGTCGCGCCTCAGGTCTCGCCGGGTCGTGCGTTTGCGCAGGCCGTGGCGACCGAAGTGCTCAATCCGAAAACGGCGCTGTTCTTCCTCGCCTTCATGCCGCAGTTCGTGCACGCCAGCGAGGGCAACGTCTTCGTGCAGTTCCTCGTATTGGGCCTGGTGTTCGTGGCGATGAGCGCGCTTTACACGGCGGCTATCGCCTTGTCGGTGCGTCCGCTCGGCAAGTTCGTAGGACGCTTCACCTGGCTGCTGCGCTGGCAGGGGAAAATCATCGGCACCATCTTCATCGGTCTGGGCCTGCGCGTCGCCATGCAGCAGCGCTGAGCCGGTCTGGACGGTGGCGTCGCAGCCGTCCCTCGCAGTTAGCCCCGCAGTCATCCCTCGTCGTCAGTCGTGTCCCAACGCAGGAGTCGTTCGCCATGCAACGCATTGTCTCGACGCTTCGTTCACGCGCTTTTCTCTATCAGGGTCATCAACCTCACCGGCGTCACCGGTCTCACGCCCGTCTGACGGTCGCGGCCGTCGCGATGACCGTCTGTCTGGCGGTGACATGGCTTTCGGTCTCGCAGGCCTTTGCGGCAGATCCGGCGACCGGTACTGCGTCGGCAGCGGGTCCCGCCGTGCCCTTTTCCAAAGCCAGTCCGGGTAGCGCCTTGCCCACGGGCTGGCAGAACCTGCCGGTCGTGAGCGGCAAAAAGCTCACGGTCTACACCGTGGTGGCCGACGGCAAGCGCAACGTCATCGAAGCGAACTCGACCGATTCAGCGTCGGCGCTCATGGCCAAGGGGGATGGCATCGACCTGAACGCGACGCCGGTCGTCGCATGGCGCTGGAAGGTCGACAAGGCCATTCCCGGCGCCGACAACCGGGCGAGCGACAAAGAAGATGCGCCCGCGCGGCTGGTTTTCTTCTTCGACGGCGACAAGTCGCAGCTCTCGTTCGGTGACCGGGCGGCCATGACGCTGGCCAAGGCGGGGGGCGAAGACCTGCCGTACGCCACGCTCATGTACATCTGGTCCAACGATGCGCCCGTAGGCGGTGTCATTCAGAACCCGCACACCGATCGGGTCCAGATGCTCGTGGTGGCGGGAGGCGATGCGTCGCTCGGCAAATGGCAGACGTTCTCGCGCAACCTTGCCGCCGATTACGAGCGTGTCTACAAAGAAAAGCCGGGCAAGCTGCTCGGTTACGGTGTCTTCACCGACAGCGACAACACCCATGCGAGTGCACATGCCTGGTATGGCGACGTGCGTTTCGATGCAGGCAAATAGTGTCCGGGATTGACTTCCGGTTTCACCAGCCGACACCCATACGAAAAGTCGCATCCAATACATCGAAATAAACCCTGAAAGCCCCGTCTGACGGGGCTTTCGCGCTATTACAACAGTCGCTTGCGTGCTACGCTATCTCGCCTAGAATTTGAGCCAGAGTCAGTGCACGGATACATTGCGATCCGTTGCTGGCGATTGGCTGTATCGAGTCTCTCAACGCCCCGCGAGCGCCATGCAAAAGAATCGCCAGCCCAAGGACGTCACGTTCGCCGCCAGTCCTGTCTTGCAATCGCGCATGTCGTTGTGGCGCTCCAAGCTCGTCGTCATCGTCATTACGCTGGCCTTCATCGGTCTCGTGGTGCGGGCGTTCTGGATTGCCGGACCGGGCAACAGCTTCTACATCGCGCAGGGCGAAAAGCGTTATGAGCACGCCATCGTCATGCCGGGCGTGCGCGGCAAGATCGAAGACCGCGACGGCCGTGTGCTCGCCACCAGTCTGCCGATGCGTACCGTCTGGGCCGTGCCTGCCGAAGTCCCGGACGACCTGTCCGATAGCGACATCCAGAAAGCGAGCAAACTGCTCGACATCCCCACCAAGGAATTGCGCACCAAGCTCATCGGCGAGAAGAAATTCGTCTATGTGAAGCGTCAGGTGTCGCCGGAGATCGGCAAGCAGGTCGAGGCGCTGGGCATTCCCGGCGTTTATGAGAGCAGCGAATTCAAGCGCTTCTACCCCGAAGGCGAAGTGGCCGCGCACGTCGTGGGGTTCACGAACGTCGAGGACAAGGGTCAGGAAGGCATGGAGCTGGGCGAAGAGCCGCTGCTTGAAGGGACGGCCGGCGTGCGGCGCGTCATCAAGGACCGTATCGGGCGCACCATTCAGGATCTCGACGATTCCAGCCCGCCGCGCGACGGCAAGGACATTCGTCTGACGCTCGACACTCGCGTGCAGTACATCGCCTATGAAGCCTTGAAGAATGCGGTGGACCGCACCGGTGCGAAGGCGGCCATGGCGGTCGTCATCGACGCCAAGAGCGGCCAGGTGCTGGCACTGGCCAACTTGCCGACCTACAACCCGAACGATCGCGAGCATCTGACGGGCGAGCAATTGCGCAACCGAGTGTTCACCGACGTCTTCGAGCCGGGTTCCATTCTCAAGCCGTTCACGATGGCGCTGGCGCTGGATCTGCACCGTCTGACACCGACCACGACCATCGACACCGGCCCGGGCCGATACGTCTTCGAAGGCGCGACCATTTCTGACGACTCGGCGAACGGCGTGCTGACGGCGGCGGGTGTGATTCAGAAGTCGAGCAACATCGGCATGACCAAAGTGTCGACGATGCTGCGTGCCGAAGAAATGTGGGACATGTTCACTGAAATCGGGCTGGGTCAGCAGCCGAAGCTGGGCTTCCCGGGCGCGGTGTCCGGGCGTTTGCGTCCGTACAAATCGTGGCGACGCATCGAGCAGGCCACGATGGCGTATGGGTATGGCATTTCGGCGTCGCTCTTCCAACTGGCGCGCGCCTACACGATCTTCGCGAACGACGGCGTACTCGTGCCCATCTCGATCATCAAGCCGGACACACCGGTGCAGCCTGAGGGCGTGCGTGTCATCGATGCGCGTACGGCGGCCGAAATGCGCAAGATGCTGGCTGGCGTGGTGGATACGGGCGGAACGGCCACGACAGCGCAGGTGGCCGGATACAGCATTGGCGGGAAGACAGGGACGGCCTACAAGGCAGGCGCTCACGGCTACGACCACTCGAAGTATCGGGCGTCGTTCGTGGGGATTGCGCCGTTGTCGTCACCGCGTCTGGTGATTGCGGTGTCGGTGGACGAGCCGAAGGCGTCGCAGCACTTTGGCGGTCAGGCGGCAGGTCCGGCGTTTGCGGAGATTGCGTCGCAAGCGTTGCCGTTGCTGGGGATTCGACCAGATCTGCCGGTACGTCCTGGCGTGATTCTGGCGGCGCCGACTTCGGACACGCCGCCGGATGACAAGGGGTCACACGGTTGATACCGCAGTGCCTTAAAAAGGGCCTCACCCACGTCCAGCGTTAGCGGCAGATCGGGGTGGGGGCCGCCCGCGGCGCTCCAATGCCTGTTAAGTCGCACCGC